>JACZKF010000404.1 GCA_014860175.1 Desulfuromonadales bacterium
GGATGATGCAATCGCCGGCCTGACACCTTGTGAACATCCCGGTTATGGGTACTATCGTCAAATGGAAGAAAACCAGGTTAATTACCGCAAGATCAGCGATTATGGGCTGATAGGGAACCTGCACTCGGCGGCGCTGGTAGGCATCGACGGCTCTATCGACTGGCTGTGTCTCCCGCATCTCGATTCCCCGAGCGTTTTCGCCGCCCTGCTCGACAGTCGGCGCGGCGGGCGTTTCGCCATCCGTCCGCGGCAGCCGTGGGAATCGTCCGCGGCTTACCTGCCTGACACCAACGTCCTGGTGACACGCTTTCGCACCGCTGGCGGCATCCTGCGGATAACCGACTTTATGCCGGTTACGGCCGAACGGGAGGAGATCGCGGACGAACGGCACATGCTTTTTCGCCTGCTAGAGGTGGAGGAGGGGCACGTCGAGTTCGAGGCGATCTTCGAGCCGCGTTTCGATTATGGGCGTGGGGCGACGCTGTTGGAGCCGCGCCGCCATGGGCTTCTGGCCCGGGGTAGCGGGCAAAGGCTCTCCTTCTCCGCCACATTGCCGCTTCAGGTCGAGGGAGCTCGTGGCTATGCGGCCGGCACCCTCACCGCCGGCGAGGAGGCCTGCCTACACCTGCGTTTCGCCAGGGAAGAGCCGGAGGCCGTCGACCTGACCGAAAGCCGAAGGCTGCTGGCCGAGACCGTCGCCTTCTGGCGCCAGTGGCTCGGCCGCTGGGAGGCGGAGCGCCGGATCGACCCTGGCCCCTACCGCGACCAGGCGATGCGCTCCCTACTCGTCCTAAAACTCCTATTTTATGGGCCGACCGGCAGCCTCGCGGCGGCGGCGACGACCTCGCTGCCGGAGGAGATCGGCGGTGTCCGCAACTGGGATTACCGGTACTGCTGGATTCGGGACGCGGCGATGACGGCGGATGTCTTCTGGAAACTGGGACACCGGGAGGAGTTGAGGGCTTATTTGCGCTGGATCGAGACGGTGATCGGCAAAAGCGAAGGGGAGAGGCTGGCGATCCTGTACCGCCTCTCGGGGGATCGCCCGCCGCCGGAAGAGGAGCTTGGACATCTTGAAGGTTACCTCCGGTCGCGGCCGGTGCGGATCGGCAATGCGGCCTCCGGCCAGAAGCAGCTCGGCATCCACGGGCACCTGCTGGCCGGCGCCGAGCCGCTGTCCGCCGCCGGTGACGGCTTCCCGGGCGACCTGTGGCGGCATCTTCGTCGCTCCTGCGAGGAGGTGGTGGCGCATTGGCGCGAAGCCGATGTCTCGATCTGGGAGATGCGGGGGCCGCCGCGGCATTACGTGCATTCCAAGGTCATGTGCTGGGCCGCCCTCGACCGGGGACTGACCATCGCCCGCCGGCACGCCCTCCCCGCCGACCTGGGCAGATGGGAACGGATTCGCGACGAGATCCGCCGCGAGATTATGGAGAGAGGGTGGAGTGAGCGCCGCCAGTCGTTCGTGATCGCCTACGGCTCCGAAGATCTCGACGCCAGCAACCTGATCATTCCGGTGGTCGGCTTTCTTCCGTTTGACGATCCCCGGGTTCTGGCCACCGCCCGGACGATCCGGCGAGAACTGGGAAACGACGGCCTGCTCTACCGCTACCGCATCGATGACGGCTTGCCCGGATCAGAAGGAGCATTCCTCCTTTGCACCTGCTGGCTCATCATCAACCTGGCTCGCCAGGGAGACGTCAGGGAAGCGGAGGTTCTTCTGGATCGGCTTCAACAGACCGCGAATCACCTCGGCCTTTTCAGCGAGGAGTACGATCCCGACGGTCGACGGCAGCTCGGCAACTTCCCCCAGGCATTCACCCATCTCGGTTTCCTGCAGGCGATCTGTGCTCTCCAGGAGGTCAAGGGGCACGCCCGCCGCTCTCACCCGGAGTCGGATAGCGTCGCGTGAGGCGAATACGCTGCTGCGGTCCAAAGAGAATTAACGGCTGACCAGCCGGCTGCGCGGCAGGAGCAGCAGAGTCGCCCCGGCCAGCAGCCCGGCGGCTCCCAGCCATCCCCGGTGTTCGCTGGCCCAGAGCTGTGGACTTCTGCTCTTTGCGCGATCGTCGAAGCGGCCGTGAGCCCCGTGATCGCCCGGCAATGGGCCCCACAGGTTGTGCGGCCGCTGCGGATCTTCGGGCTGGTCCGTCTGCTGCGCTTGATAGTTTGTTTTTGCCAGGTACCAGTCGAGCAATCCAGGTATCAGCTTGTTGCCGAAGATGGCCTTGACCGTCGGCCACCCGACCCAGCGCTCCCTGTGCGGGTGGCGGGAAGCCGAGGCGATCGCCCGGGCGGCGATCTCCGGCTGGTAGATCGGGGGGACCGGCTGGGCCCGGCGATCCAGGCGGCTTTTCACCCAGTCGAACTGAGGGGTGTTCATCGCCGGCAACTGAACCATGGAGACCCTCACCTGGCTATTGTCGTGGATCAGTTCGCTGCGCAGCGAATCGCAAAATCCCTGGATGGCGTGCTTGGCCGCACAGTAGGCGCTCTGCAGGGGGATGCCGCGGTATGCCAGGGCACTGCCGACCTGGATGATGACGCCCCGGTCCCGCGGCAGCATGCGATGCAGCGCTGCCAGCGTGCCGTAGACATAGCCGAGGTAGGTCACCTCGGTAACTCGCCGGTATTCTTCCGCCTGCATCTCCTTGACGGGTGAGAAGACCGACAGCATGGCATTGTTCACCCAGACGTCGATGGGACCGAGCTGTTCCTCGAAAAAACTGGCGGCTGCTTCCATAGCTCCTGCGTCGGCCACGTCAGCGGCATAGATGCGTGCCTCGCCGCCGAGTTCCTCTACTTCCCGCTTCGCCGCCTCCAATCCGTCACGCCCGCGGGCGATCAGGCCGACGGCGGCTCCCTCTTTGGCGAAAGCACATGCCGCTGCCCGGCCGACTCCGGCCGATCCGCCGGTGATAACCACGACTCTCCGCATCTGTACCTCCTCTTCAAGTCGTAATGTGATGAAACAATACTGAGCCGCAGATGACTGTCAATTCCCACAGGGCTCACTGAAATCTGTGGCGGTTTTTATCCCCTGGAATAGGTATCCCTGGGACAAGAAGAAGGAGTGGACCGACCGAAAACGGCGTCACTCATGAGGCTTCATCTGAGCCCGCACGAACGCTGAATTCTCGTTCTTTGCGTTGATTTGAAAAAAAGATCCTCTAATATTAAATTGTTAATTTTAACCCCAGGAGGATCTACATGGGTATGATCGATGAACTCGGGCGCCGCCGATTCATCAAGGGCGTGGGAGCGGGCCTCTTCCTGACCGGTCTGCAGATGCAGTTTCCCCTGCCCCTCTGGGCCCGCTCGGAAGGGTGGGGCCTGCAGTGCCTCCCCGGTCCCCGGACTCGCTACGACCTGACCATCGGCTACTCCCCCATCGTCATTGACGGCCGCGAGGGGACCTCCACCGGCATCAACGGCACCGTCCCCGGGCCGCTGGTGCGCCTTCGGGAAGGAGACGAAATCTCCCTGAATGTCACCAACGCCTTGATGGATACGGAGCACGCGTCGATCCACTGGCACGGCATCCTGGTCCCCTTCGGGATGGACGGGGTGCCGGGGGTGAACTTCGGCGGCATTCAGCCCGGAGAAACCTACGAATACCGCTATCGGGTCAAGCAGGCCGGGACCTACTGGTATCATAGCCACTCCCGCTTCCAGGAGCAGACCGGGACCTACGGCCCCCTGATCATCGACCCGAAGGACGGCGAACCATGGGGCTACGACCGCGACTACGTGGTGGTCCTCTCCGACTGGTCCTTCGAGGACCCCGAGACGATCTTCCGGCATATCAACCTGGTGGGGCACTACTACAACTTCCAGCAGCGCACGGTGGGGGAGTTCTTCGAGGATGTGCAGGAGCGCGGCTTTCTCGATACGGTCAAGGACCGCCTGGCCTGGGGGAAGATGCGGATGAGCCCCGTCGACCTGCTCGACGTCACCGCCGCCACCTACACCTACCTGATGAACGGCAACTCCCCCGACATGAACTGGACGGCCCTCTTCAACCCGGGAGAGAAAATCCGGCTGCGCTTCATCAACGCCTCCACCATGACCATCTTCGACGTGCGCATTCCGGGCCTGAACATGGACGTGGTGATGGCCGACGGCAAGGCGGTAAAGCCGGTGAACGTCCACGAGTTCCGCATCGGGGTGGCGGAGACCTACGACGTGCTGGTCAAGCCGATGGAGGACAGGCCCTTTACCATCTTCGCTGAATCCCTCGACCGCAGCGGCTACACCCGCGGCACCCTCGCCCCCGAGCCGGGAATGACGGCCCCCGTTCCTTCTTTGCGCCCTCGCCCTGCACGGCGCCTGGAAGATATCGGCATGGGGATGATGGATGACAAGATTTTCGGGGGGATGGATCATTCCAAGATGAAGCAGATGAAACGGACCCCCGAGCATGATCCCCGACTCCCCGGACCCAACGGCCCCAAGCCCTTCCTTCCCGACAAAGAGATGGTGAACGTGGCCATGGCGATCAAGAATCCCAAATACCGCCTCGATGAGCCGGGGATCGGCCTGGGCGAAGACGGCTGGAAGGTGCTGACTTATGCCGATCTGGTCTCCGACGCGGAGCAACCCTACGAACCGGCGCCAGATCGGGAGATGACGATCAACATCACCGCCAACATGGAGCGGTACATGTTCTCCTTCGACGGGAAGAAGTTCTCGGAGCATCCCGGCCCCTACCTCTTCCGGCACAACGAGCGGCTGCGCCTCTTCCTGGTCAACCACACCATGATGGAGCACCCCATCCACCTTCACGGCATGTGGATGCAGCTTGAGAACGGGAGCAATCCTCTCCCCTTCAAGCACACCATCCTGGTCAAGCCGGGCGAGGCGCTCTCGGCACTGATCACCCCTATCGAAAAGGGGGACTGGGCCTTTCATTGTCACCTGCTCTATCACATGGAGGCAGGCATGTTCCAGGTCGTCCGGGTGGCTTGAGGAGGGGGGGGCGATGAAAAACACCCATCTGCGGCGTTGCCCTCATCCTTCGTCGACGACGTACCCTCAGGGTACGCCTTTCTCCTCAGGATTTCGGGCGCCTTGCATCTGGGCATTTTTGATCGCCCCTGAAGCAGGCCCCTCTTTTCCCTATGGAGGTCCGCTTTGAAAAAGCTGCTGACTGCATTGAGCCTTGCGCTGCTGCCGATGACCGTCTGTGCCGCCGGGACCTACACCGATCCCGGGGAGCGCGGTTTTCCCGCCGGCTACCGGGAAGCGGAGAGCGGCCCACCCACGGGGAAGGAGATCCGCAAATACGCCGAAGACGCGCAGGAGGGGGCGCAGGAGAACTTCGGCGTACAACCGGTCCACGACAACGAGATCTTCGCCACCTTGCGGGCCGACCGTTTCGAGCACCAGTGGCGCGAGCACGGGAATGAGATCGTACTGTGGGACGTCGCCGCCTGGATCGGTACCGATTACAACAAGATCTGGCTGGAGAGCGAGGGGGAGTGGTCGGTTGACGAGGAGAAAGTCGAAGGGGCGGAGGTCGAGCTCTTCTACGGACGAAGCATCGCTTCTTTCTGGGACCTGCGCTTCGGCGTCCGGCACGACTTCGAGCCCGACCCGGAGCGGGCCTTCGCCGCCTTCGGAGTACAAGGCCTGGCCCCCCAGTGGTTCGAGGTGGAGGCGAACGTCTACCTGAGCGAAGACGGAGACTTCTCCGCCGGCCTGGAGGCCGAGTACGAGCTGCTCTTAACCCAGAGGCTGCACCTGATCCCGCGCCTGGAAGCAGGTTTTTCGGCGCAGGACGTTCCCGAGTACCAGACCTGGCAAGGGATCACCGACGTGACCCTGGGGGCGCGCCTGATGTACCAGATCCGTCGGGAGTTCGCTCCCTATGTCGGGGTGAGTTGGAGCCGAAAGATCGGAGAGACCGCCCACAACATAGACAAGGAAGGCGGGGACGTGAAAATGTGGAGTTTTCTCGGAGGAGTGCGTTTCTGGTTTTAGTGCCGAGAAGATGTCGGATTCGGATGGCCTATACTTTCTCCTTGATCCCCTCGTTCAGAGCCACCAGTTGACCGGATAGCTGGTCGCGAGCCGAACGGGTGGCGCCAAAGATCAGGCGCGCTGAGAATACCCCTTTCGTCCCATATCTTGCCCCTGCTTTTCTCGGGAGATTGATCGAGCCGATTATCTGGGGTTCCGAAAATTCCTACCGAGCGGACACCTCGCATTCGGCCGTCACCGGCATCGGCATTGGGATGAGCGTCGTCAAGCATATCGTCGAGGCGCACGGGGGCGAGGTCGCGGTCGAAAGCACGCCCGAAGTTGGTACAAGTGTCCGCTTCACCGTGCCAACGTCACCTTAGGCGTCTATATCTCAGACGTGTGATCATCGCCGAAATCGCCAGAATTGACTTTAGGTCGAGTAACGATATCTTGAGAACATGCACAAAGGGCGTACTGGATGAATTCGCGTTGTTATGGGAGGACGTCATGGAAAGTCAGATAAAAGAACTGCAACAGCTCAAGGGGATAGGAAAAGTCCTATCGCGGCGCTTAGTCGAAGCCAGTTATGATACCATTGCCAAAGTTGCTTCTGCCCAAGAAAAAGGGCTGGAGAGAATTGCGGGGATGAACCCGCAAAAGGTACGGGCTATCGTATCCCAAGCCAGGAAGATGACGGGAGAAGCCGAGAAGAATCAACACACCTGGTTGGAGGACAACAGCGAGATAAAGTCGCATCAGGAGTAGGACTTCGCGCTCAAAGTCCGTCATCTGTCAAATAGAGGTTTTCCCGCCAGGTTCGGATCTCAGAGTATCCGCAGTCCTTCTTTGCCTTCTCTGGCTCGAAAGTTGTGATGTCTTTCTCAAGAGTCGGCAGTTAAACGACAGTCCTTCAGAAAGTCTTTGCCCCAGGCAAACATCATATCCAGAACGGGAATAATGCTGCGTCCTTTCTCGGTAAATGAATACTCCACCTTCGGCGGTACCTGGGCGTAAACCTCGCGGTGCACCATACCGTCGCACGGCAATAATAATTCCCGATAAAGAATGCCAACTAATTGTTCAGCAAAACAGCGCAATTTTTATGTAGCGGTATGTGGATCGGAATATGCGTAACGCTCAGCAAAACTTGCATATTCATATAATTCCGGCCACCGCCTCTGAAAGTAATTTGAAATTAGCAGATTTCACTGAGCCCCCCTAAATTCGTAGACACTCCTGGGTAAGCTTCCCCCCCAGAGAGACAGGCCGAAACTGGAGGGAAAAAACAAAAACCGCTGGCTGACCTAAGCCAGCAGCGGTTGACAGTTCCTCATTGAGGGTTCCCTGAAAGTTCAATCTACCCTCCTGCAAATCCATCGAAATGAGACAATGGCAATTTACCGCAGAGGCGGACAGGGGTCAACCAATTCTCCCTGTTACATAAGTCGTCTCGCATTGCTTACGATTCTAAAGTGGATATTCTCTGGGCTTGTCCCACTATCCCTAGTACCTCATAATATTTGGTAGTCGACGTTGGTGGCATCTGGGCGAGTGTGAAAAGACTTGCGTAGAAAATATGCGCCTGCCGCGGCGATGGCGATGGAAACGCACATAACAGAAGCCGAAAAGAGACGACCTGGTGGGGAGCCAAAAGGATCGTTGTCGTCTGCAGAGTGCCGACTGGATCGATGATCGCAGTAAGCGACCCTCCGCAAGCGATGAGCGAGAGGAGAAGTGGATTTCGCTCTTCCGGTGCGGTCATGCCGGCGGAAAGGGCCGCGAGGGCGGCGTCGCCAGCGTGAGCAGGTTGCCGTCAGGATCACGCACCTGCGCCAGCGTCGAGTAGTCGCCCTCAATGTCGTCCCCGAGCACGATCCCCAGTCCCTGCAGCCTGCGGCGCTCGGCCGCGACATCGTCGACATAAAGGAACATTACGCCCCTGCCGGCGATTTCGTCGTAGCTCGAAAGCGCCAAACCCCCTTGGTCGAAGAGTTCCCACTGCACCAGCGTGTCCATCGGCCGGCAATCCGGTCCACGACCGAGCAGCCTCGTATACCAGCCTTCGGCCGCCGCAAGGTCTGCGGTGAGCAATGCGGTGTAGATCTGCTGCAGCTTCATTTGTTCTTCTCCGCGCCAGCCTCGGTGGACCGATGCCAACACTGATAAAGAAGACCCCTTCAGGGCGGCTATGAAAGAGGCGAGCACCTGCTCCGCCCGGGAGCTTGAAGCGCTTCCGGACGCCGGCGTGACGCCGGATCTCGGCCAGGATCTTCTCCTCCCTCTTCGGTCCTCGCGCTCCAGTTCGGTAAGGGCGGCACAGGTGCCGCTCTCGACGATCTCGACGATCTTCCCCGCCAGATCCTTGCCGATTCCCGGGAGTTTCCAGAGATGCTCCCCCTCCTGCAGCAAGGCCGCCATGCTCTGCGGGTGCTCGCCGATCATGCGGGCGGCGTTGGGGTAGGCGCGCACCCGGAAGGGGTTCGCCCCCTGGATCTCCAGCAAGTCGGCCATCCTGGCGAACACCTCGGCGATGTCGGCATTGTGAATGGGCATGGCTCACCCCGAGCAGACCATGTATTTCAACCAGCCGGAGTGTGAGCCTGGACTGGAATCATCGCTCCACCCGCACGCCAAGGATTTTCTCCATTTGTCCGAGGGCGAACGCCCCCTCCCGCTCTTCCAGGGGGGCCACGGAATCAGCCGGGACCCGCACCCGGTAGCCACGGACCGCCGCCTCGATGGCGGTGAAATAGACGCAGATGTTAGTCACGCACCCCGTCAGGATCACCTCTTCGATCCCGCGGGATTTCAGGTGGTCTTCCAGGTCGGTGCCGTAGAACGCCAGCAAAGTCGTTTTCGGCACCACCCGCTCCCCCTCCAGTGGGGCGAGTTCGGCCACCACCTGGGCTCCTTCCGTCCCGCGCACGGCATGCGGAGGCCAGTTCCGAAACTCCGGGTCATCCGGGGCATGGGCGTCACAAACATAGACGATCTCCCATTCCTCCTGCCGGGCGGCGGCCAGGCGCTTCTGCAGGCTGGGAATGATCTCTCTTGTCCTCGGCACCTCCAGCGTCGCCCCTTCCCGGACGAAATCATTCAACATATCGATGACCAGCAAAGCGCGTTTCATCTTCACCTCGTTTTTTTGTCTTCGGGTTTCCGCCCCTCCTTCTCTTCGCGCCGGGGGACCTCTGCGCGCGGTCGCCCTCCAGAATTTTCCTGCTGTGCCAGTAGATGCAGGCTTCTTCCGTACGGCAGCTAAATTAGGCAGCAATACCAAGGTGTCCGTTGATGGTTTCGTACAAATCATGCGATTACAAAGGGTTTTTCCATGCACTCATCTACTCCGAAATGAGGCTCACCATCACAAATGGCAGCCGTTATGGCAACGATAGGGACATCACAATTTGCCGACAAGTCAGTCTTGAACTCCCCGCTGATGCCGTTATCGTCACCAAGGGGGGTGCGCTTCGACCAAGATCAGAACAGGACTTCTGTCAAGGCGGGGCTTTACCCATTGATCATCTGCACGTCCACCACCAGCAACGCATCCCCAGGTTCCAGAACGCTATGGATGTCAACCATGCCGTTTTTCCTGTTGCGTTGGTGGCAGACAGCCGTTCAGGAGCCAGCCTGCGCGGCGATGGTGCGTTGCAAATCGGCCAATGCTGCGCTTACCGTCACCGGATAGGGGGGGGTGGCAGGGGCCAGTCCCCGGACATTCGCCGGCAGGCGATCGATCTGTTGCTGTGCGTACCGGCGAGCCGCTTCAAGGGGCGCCCTCCTCGGCGGCAGACGCCGGCCGCCGCGCATCACCGGCGCCAGCAGCGGCCGTCCGGGCATCACCTCGTCCGCGCGCGCAATGCTGTCGCGCACATCCTGCCCCTTCCTCTCGCAGCGAAAAATCTGCTTTCGCCCGGGGAGGATTGGTTTACCGGCGGAGAGCTTCAGGCGCCCTTGCCCGCCATATTCACAAAGCTTGTAAGCCGTATCCAGGGCCGGCACATCGCTCGACACGCCCATGCTGGTGCCTACCCCGAAGCCGTCAATGGGGGCGCCGGCAGCCAGCATCCCGGCGATCCGCTCTTCATCGAGGCCACCGCTGAGAAAGATGTCGACCGCCTGCAAACCCGCTTGGTCGAGCAGTCGCCGCGTCTGCCGGGAGAGGGTGTACAGATCGCCCGAATCGAGGCGCAGCGCCTTGACCCGGAACTCCGCGCCGAGGTCTTTGGCCAACTCGATGACCTTGCGCACCCCGGCCAGGGTATCATAGGTATCGACCAGCAGCACGGTGTCGGGGTAAAGGCGCACGAAAGCGGAGAATGCCTGCGCCTCGCTGCCGTGCGCCTGGATATAGCTGTGGGCCATGGTTCCGGCCACCGGCACCCCATAGACCTTGCCGGCCAGAACATTGGAAGTGGCGCTTACGCCGCCGAGATAAAAGGCCCGCGCCCCCTTGATGGCGGCGTCCAGGCCGTGCATGCGCCGGGAAGCGAAATCGAGCACCGGGCGACCGCAGGCCGCGTTTACCACTCGCTGCGCCTTGGAGGCCAGCAGGGTCTGCAGGTGCATCTGATTCATGACGAAGGTCTCGATTAACTGCGCCTGCGGCAAGGGGGCGACGATCTCCAGCAGCGGCTCGTTGGCGAAGACCGGAGTGCCCTCGGCCACCGCCCATACCTCGCCGGTAAAGCGGAAATCGGCAAGCCAAGCCAGAAAACGCTCGGAGAAGCGCCCGAGGGTGGCCAGATAGGCCAGATCACTGGCGCTGAAGCGCAGTTGTTCCAGGTAGTCGAGGACGGCGTCGAGGCCGCAGGCCAGCAGGAAATTGCGCCGAGGGGGGAGTCGGCGCACGAACAGGCTGAAGACAGCATTCGCTGTCAGACCTTCTTCAACATAGGACTGCAGCATGGTCAATTCGTAGAAGTCGGTAAAGAGGGCAAAGGCGTCTCCCCCCGCGCCATCAAAGTTTCGGTTGGCCATTGCTTCTACTCCGTCGATGGTGGGCGCCACCGCCAGGCGCTCCTCGGGCGCACCCTGCGGAATGCGGGCGGCCCTGCGTTTCCGACCAAGATAAGATTAGAGCCTGTTCGGCGGTTCTGGCGGGATGCTTGCCTCGACATCTATCATAAGGAGGGGGGATTGCAAATCGGTAGCGCAGTCGGGGATTGTTGCTGCTGTCGGCTTCCACCTGTCGTGCCGACGTGCCGCTGCCCTTCGCCGGCGGTTCAGTCTCGCGGTGGGGACGGGGATGGTGGCGGCCTGCCTTCTCCTGGCCGCCTCCCAGGCCATCGTCATTGTGGGCGGAGGTTTACGGAGTCGAGTCGTTGGGAGTCAACAAGGGAACGGTGGCGACCATCGGTGTATTCGCCACCGCGCTCGGACCGGTGCTGATGGGGGGTCTGCTCAAGGCCGGCGTGCCGTTCTCGGTCCTTGTGCCGGGGTGTGCCAGCCTGTTATTACTGAGTTATAAACCGACACATCGGCCGGCTTCCACTTTGCTAAACACACTCCTTACTAAAAACAGTACTGGCAAATCCACCTGATTCGTCAAAGAAAAAACTTGACTAAGCGAATGAAAGCTTTTAGCGTTTCGTAACCTGCTGTAATCACAAGAACATCAATGGAAATTCTTCCTGGAGAAGATCTCGTGGAAAAAATGAGCGGTTCAGCAAAAAAGTCTTCGCCACATTTCGATAGGACAAACTCCGCCTCCGTGGATTTCGAACTTTCCAATCTTATCGATGCTCCATCGACGCAGTCCCTTATGGACGATTTCTACGAGCTGGCCGGGATTCCCATGAGCATCATCGATCTGCAGGGGAAGGTGCTGGTGGGCGTAGGGTGGCAACCCATCTGCTTGAACTTTCACCGGGCTCATCCGGAGACCTCCAAGCACTGCCAGGAGAGCGACACGCAACTGTCCACCAATATCCCCTCCGGCGAATTCAAGCTCTACAAGTGCAAGAACAACATGTGGGATATCTCAACGCCCATGATGCTGGGGGGGCGCCACGTCGGAAATATCATTTCCGGCCAGTTCTTTTTCGAGGGGGAGTCGCTCGATTACGAACTGTTCCGGTCCCAGGCGAGGCGTTACGGGTTTGATGAAGTAGAGTACCTTGCGGCGCTTGAAGCCGTCCCTCGCTTGAGCAGGACATCCGTTGAAAGGGGTATGTCCTTTTCCGCGAAGTTCGCCCAGATGCTCTCGCAGATGAGTTACAGCAATATCAGTCTAGTCCGCTCTCTGGCCCAGCGTGACTCCCTCATCTCCGAGCGCCAGACGGCACAAAATCGCCTCGTCTACCTGGCATCCTTTCCTGAACAGAACCCGAATCCCATCATGGAAGTGAGCCTTGACGGCTGTTTACAATATGCAAACCCGGCCCTTCGGCGGCTCTATCCGGACCTGGAAACCCGGGGGCTGGCTCATCCGTGGTTGTCGGACTGGGAGACTATAGTGCGGTCGTTTAAAACAAGCCCCCCCGAGGCCATCATCCGGGATATCACGGTAGATGAGCATACTTACCAGCAGACGCTGCACTACTTTGCCGAAGAGGGGTTTGTGCGCATTTACAGCTTTGACATCTCCGGGCGGAAAACTGCTGAGAAATCGCTTCAGAAAAGCGAGTCTTTCTATCGCCAAACCCTTGAATCCATTCCAGGGATGGTTTTTACCACAACCCCGGACGGCTACTGTGACTATCAAAGCCAGCAGTGGGTGGATTATACCGGTATTCCCATGTCAGATCACCTTGGTGACGGGTGGAACCAGTTGCTGCATCTTGAAGATCGGGCCCGTGCTTATGAGGCTTGGCGGGAGGCCGTCGAAAAAAAGGCGCCTTATGATCTGGAATACCGCGTCCGCCGCCGCGACGGAGTTTACGAGTGGTTTAAAGTCATTGGGCGGCCCATTAGCGATGAGATGGGAGCAATTGTGCGGTGGTTTGGTGTGGCGGCGAATATCAACGAACTCATACTAACGGAGGAGGCACTCTATAAAGCCAAATCTGTCGCCGAAGAGGCGACCCGCGCCAAGAGCGAGTTCCTGGCCAACATGAGCCACGAGATCCGCACCCCCATGACTGTCTTCATGGCCGCCATCGAGCATCTGCTGCAGATCGACCGCAGTCCCGAACGCCGCCACCTGCTGGGGATGGCCGAGCAGTCGGGCCAGTGCCTGCGCAGCCTGATCGACGACATCCTCGATATCTCCCGGATCGAGGCGCGCAAGGTGGAGATCGAAGAAAAACCTTTCGACTTGCGGGCCTGCGTGCGGGCGGTGGTGGATCTTTTCGTTCTCCCCGCCCGGGAGAAGAACCTGCGGCTAAAAATGGAAGTGACCCCGGATTCCCCGGAAATGATCGCCGGCGACCCCGACAAAATCGGTCAGGTGCTGATCAACCTGATCGGTAACGCTGTCAAGTTCACCCACCAGGGAGAGGTCCGCGTATGTGTGCACCCTCGCGGCGACTTCCTGGAGTTCGCCGTGGCCGATACCGGCATCGGCATCCCCGAGGAAAAGCACGATATGCTCTTTCAGAGTTTCAGCCAAGTGGACAGCTCCTTCACCCGCAAATTCGGGGGATCGGGCCTGGGACTGGCGATATCGAAGGGGTTGGTCGAACTGATGGGCGGCGAGATTTCCATCCAGCGCCGGGAGGCAGAGGGCAGTGTTTTCACCTTTACCATCCCCCTGAGGAGAGTGGAAAGACCCGGCGGCCCACTGGCGGCAGCCCCGTCCGAAGACTTGGGAAAAGAGAATTCCACCGCCCGCATCCTGCTGGCCGAAGACGACCCGATGATTCGGGAGATGATCACCTTGGTGCTGTCCCAGCGGGGCTTGCACCCTGATACAGCGGCATCCGGGCGGCAAGCTGTGGAAAAATGGCAGGACGGAGATTTCGATCTCATCTTCATGGACCTGCAGATGCCGGAGATGAATGGGCTGGAGGCGACGCAGGCGATCCGCGCAAGGGAAGCCGCAGGACATAAGCGCACCTGCATCATCGGCCTGACGGCCCATACCAGCCGCGAAATACGGGAGGAATGCCTGGCGGCGGGGATGGACCAGGTGTTGACCAAACCCCTCAAGATCAAGGACCTGTTGTCGGCTGTGGACGCCTGTCTTTAGGACGGGCAGGATCGCCCCGTGCAGATGGGGCTTCAAAATAACTGCCTAGTCAGTTGGGCGCCTTCCTTGTTCTATTTCTTGTCTCGGGTTTTTGCCGGAAAAAGCACATGCCTGACCGGCGGAGTTCCGACAACTCCTGACCTACGAAAAATGTTCCGGAAGCTGTGGGATGGAGAAGCGGCAACTTTAGACGAAACAACTCTCAATGGCTTCAACTACGGCGCTTATTCTAACGGGTTTTGCTAGGAACCCATCCATCCCCGCCGAAATGCAGGCCTGTTCATCCTCTTTGCGGGCGTGGGCGGTCATGGCGATAATACAGGTATGGCGCCCCTCGGCTTCTTCCAGAGCACGGATTTGGCCTGTCGCTTCCAGCCCTCCCATATCAGGCATCTGCACATCCATCAGAATGACATCGATATCGCCATTCTGCCATTTTGCAACGGCGTCATGCCCGGATTCGGCAGTCACAACCTGGTAGCCGCGTCTTGAGAGGATCATCGTCACCAACCTCTGAATCGCAGGATCATCCTCGGCTATAAGGACCCTGATATGACAAGCGCCTCCAATGGGCACGGTCGTCCCCTTTGGATCGGCAGGCACGGTTCTGTCTCCGGGGAGCAGAGGAACCGTCAATACAAATGTGCTCCCTTCACCTTCACGGCTTTCAGCTTTAACACTCCCCCTCATCAGTTCCGCAAGCCTCTTGCTGATCGCCAGCCCCAGCCCCGTGCCTCCGAACCTGCGGGTAAGGGAGCTGTCGACCTGGGTGAACGTCTGAAAAAGCAGATGCATTTTTTCCTGGGGAATGCCGATACCCGTGTCCCGAACTGCGAAATGCAGCCTCTGGCGGTCGGCCTGGACAGAAATCGTGACCTCCCCCTTGTGGGTGAATTTGACCGCGTTGCCAATGAGATTCACCAGTATCTGCCCCAGGCGATCGGGGTCACCAGTGACTATGGGCGGCACGTCCGGTGCAATCTCAACCGCCAGCTTCAGGTTTTTTCTCCTGGCCTGGAGAGTGAACATGTCTGCCGCTCTCTGCACGCAGACGCTCAGGTCGAACGGCTCTTGCCGGATTTTCAGGCGGCCGGCATCTATCTGCGAGACGTCGAGGATGTCGTCGATCAGGTTCAGCAACCGATGGGCGGCTGTGTCCGCCATTTCCAGCAACTGGCGATGCTCAGGCACCTCGTCGACCTGCAAAAGAAGGTCAACCGCCGTCATGAAGACGGTCATCGGGGTGCGCAGTTCATGGCTCATGTTGGTGAGGAACTCGCTCTTGGCGCGATCGGCGACGCGCAACCGCTCCTCACTTTCCCGAAGCTGGCGATTGGACTCCCGCAGGCGCTCCTCGGCTGCCCGGCGTTCAGCGATATGATCCCACTCCCGTATTGCCCGGTCGGCGAGACGGGGCATATTGGCAAAGCTCTCCACCGACTTGACGAAGTAGTCGAGCGCGCCGGCTTTCATCGCCTCGACCGCGACCGCCTCATCGCCATGGCTCGTCATGATCACCGCCGGAAAAAGGGAACCGTTCCTCCTCGTTTCCTTCAGCAGGTCGATGCCGCGGCCATCGGGAAGGAGGAGGTCGATGATCATCAGATCGGGGGTATCTGCGGCCAGACGGGTTCGGGCTTCGCGGAGGGTGCGGGCAACTGTCAGTCGGACATCCGCGCGGGATTCGAAGACACGTAGGATCAGTTGGATATGCGCCTCTTCGTCTTCGAGCAACAGGATGTTCAGGGAATTCTGTTCATACGACTTGTTTTTATTCGACTCGTCGCGCGGGCTCACCCGCAGGGAGGATGCCCTGTTCTCCGGCCTGACGGCGAGATGGGAGGGAGGTCGAAACGGTTTTACCCCGGAACGGGTCACGATCTTCTCCTTACGGTATCCCCAAAGAGGGTTATCAATGGCTCTTCTGGAATTGCCAAACAACCGTTCGGCGTGGCCCCTCATTGCCAGTGCTTGAAGAGGAGTCACCCGAAAAACATTACTTGTATTGTAATCATTTGGGGGGGCACCACGCAACGCTGGACTACCGGGGCGAGCCGGTTTTCTCAGCCTACCGCCCCGTTCCAGAGTCGCCGTGGGCGCTGCTGGCCAAGGTCGACCGGCGGGAGGTCCTGGTCGACCTGCGGCAGGACGGCATCCTCCTCGCGACGCTGGTGGCCGCGCTGCTCGTCGCCGCCGGCGCCCTCCTCCTGCTCATCGAGAGGCGGCAGGCCGCCCGCTTTTCCCAGGAGCGGCAGGCCGTGCTGGAGGAGCGTAACCGGGCGAAGGCGAACTGCTGGAAGCGGAGCGGCGCTCGGCGGCTGCCCTGCGCGAGAGCCAGGAGCGTTTTGCCGCTTTCATGGACCATCTGCCGGCGGCTGCCTGGATCAAGGATGGGAGGGAGGATCTGGGCCGAAAGCCGCGAAGGCGTGGGGAGCACCTTCTTCTTCGAGGTGGAGCTTCCAGCTACCGGGCGGCCGGGGAAAAGAAAGTTGCTCCCGGGAACCCGGTCCTCCTCCGGAGAAAACCCGAAGAACCGGCGCAGCCTGTTCCCACGATCCCGCTATGCACCTGTGTCCTGGTGGCCGAAGACAATCTGGTCAATCACAAACTCACCGAGACGATTCTGCGCAAAGTGGAGATCGAGGTGAAAACCGCCGCTAACGGGGCCGAAGCGGTGGCCGCGCTCGATGCCGGAACCTTCGATTTGGTGCTGATGGACGTGCAGATGCCGGAGATGGACGGGTTCGAAGCGACGAAGAGGATTCGCGAGAAGGGCTCCAGGGTGCCGATCATCGGCCTGACGGCGCACGCCTTGGAGGGGGACCGGGAGCGGTGCCTGGCGGCGGGGATGGACGACTATCTGCCGAAGCCGGTGACGGGGCCCGCCCTGACGGCCAGGGTGGCTCAGTGGACGCGGCGGCTACGGCCCCCAGCCATCACACAAACAGACTTGTGCGTGAGGTTAACGGGAACCCCGAAGAAATGGAGGATCTCCTCGACACCTTCTGCCACAGCGCTCCCGCCCAGCTTGCGGATAAACGGTGGGTGTGGAAAATCAAACAAAAGCCAGCCGCCTTTGCTCTGGGAAAAGACACCTGATATATTCGTCGGGGGTGGAAAGAATGGGAAGGCAGGTCCATGAAGACGGTTATCTTCATCTTATTGGGACTGCTGCTCGGCGTGAATCACGGCGCGGCGGGCGAGGTGATCGTCATCGACCACTTCGATAATGGTCTGCGCCCGGAGTGGGAGGAGAAGACCTTCAAGGGGCGGACCAACTACTCGGTGGTGGAGGAGAACGGAAACGGGGTACTGAAGGCGGAAAGTCGGGATGCGGCCTCGGGCCTGATCTTCCGGATCAACATTGATGTTAAGGAATACCCAATCCTGACCTGGCGCTGGAAGGTAGAAAATATCCTGGAGAAGGGGGATGCAACCCGCAAGGAAGGAGATGACTATGCGGCCCGGGTCTATGTGGTCTTTCCCCACTGGGTTCCCTTCAAGAGCCGCAGCATCAACTACATCTGGGCAAATAGGCTCCCCCAGGGAGAATACGTCCCCAGTCCTTTCTTCAGAAACTCCATCATGGTTGCGGTCCGTAGCGGCTACGCCGGGGTCGGCAGATGGCAAATGGAGCGCCGGAACCTGCTGGAGGACTATCGACGCATCTTCGGAGGCGATCCTCCCGAGGCCAGCGCTGTGGCTATCATGACCGATACTGACAACACCGGCGGGTCGGCCAAGGCCTTCTACGATGAAATTCGACTGGAGAAGACTCCTTGAGAAATGTAAAAGCCGCGGCTAGCCGCACGCAGACGCGAACCTCTCCCATCCACCTCCGCGAACGCTTCACCCTCCTTGATCCAGTGGTCGTCTCCCCATCGCGTTACTTGCGCCCCTGGACTCCGATTTCCATTGGGGAAGGAGAACGAGGGTTTCCCCCCGTCGACCACCCCTCAAGGTGATGAAGCTCAATGACGGATCTCCCGCTCTCTTTCCTGCTCCCGGGCAATCACCTTGACCAGGCCGGAGAGCTGTTCCGAGACCACCTCAAGCAGATCGTCGATCGCCAATATCCCCACCAGGTCGCCGCGCGCATCGACCACGGGTATTCGGCGTACCCCCTTCTCCTGCATCTGCCCGATCGTTTCAATCAGTCCATCCCCTTCCCGGGCGGTCGCCAACTCGAAGCTCATCGCATCGCCGATGGATACCGCATCCAGGGCGATTCCGGCCGCCAATAACTCCACCACGATATCGCGGTCCGTGAGGATGCCCACAGGGTGTCTCCCTCCTTCCCGCTCCTCCACTACCACCACATCGCCGACATGATGCTCCCGCATGAGCCTGGCCGCCTCCTGGATGGTCTCGTCCTTGCCGACAATGATAACCTCGCGTGAACAGAACTCCCCCACTCTCATAAAGCCCCCTTTCCGCCGCATTGAAAAGCGGCTGCGTTCCCTGAAGAATAGCCGAAGAGCGACGGGAAACCAGCAGCCCCCCCTGTTCTCTAGCTTCAGGCGCGTTGCTGAGCAATTAAGAAGAGTCCGATGGAGAAAAAAGCGATCGCAGGTCGGAAAATCGAAATCGAAGGACCGGAAAAGGGAGGGACGCAAGTCCACTAACAGCCGTAAACGCCGTCCCACATGGTGCTTTGAACCAGCCGTGACACGAATAGGGAACGCGAAGGCGCTCCCTTTTTTTCGGCCTTTTTCCTCATGCTCATCGCGCCGCAGAAAGGCATACAGCGGGTCGTCCGCTTTATTTCTCAGGGGGGTACTGTCACTCTCGTGCCCCCCTCCTTTTGACTGCCAGGTCGTCCTTGTTAGACTCCAGCAAAGCCTCGGAAAGGAACGAATATGAGACTTTTCATGAACAGGAGGGAGGCGGGGATGCTTCTGGCAGAGCAGTTGATCCATTACGGCAGCCGCGAGAATGTGGTGGTCCTGGCCCTCCCTCGCGGAGGGGTCCCGGTCGGGTACGAAGTGGCCGGAGCACTGCGCAGTCCTCTGGACGTTCTGATCATCCGCAAGATCGGCTGTCCGGGGAACCCCGAACTGGCAGCGGGCGCCGTTTCGGAGACCGGGGTTGAGGTTTACAACGAGGACGTCTTGGCCATGTACCGGATTCCCAGGGAATACCTGGTCACGGAAGTGAAGCGGCAGCGGGAAGAGATTGCCCGCCGCGCCGTCCGTTACCGGTCGGGGAAGGGACTCATCGCGTTGACCGGGAAGATCGTTATCCTCGTCGACGACGGGGTGGCCACCGGAGCGACCATGAACGCCTCCATCGCCACGCTCCGAGAGGAACCGCTGCAGAAGCTGGTCGTCGCTTTGCCGGTGGCGCCGCCGAGCACAGCCGAGGAGATCCGGCGCACGGTCGACGAATGGATCTGCGTGCAGACACCCGAGCGGTTTGGGGCGGTCGGTAATTTTTATGCCGACTTCTCCCAGGTCAGCGATGAAGAGGTGATCCGGCTGCTGCGCGAGGCCGATCGCAATTACCGAGAGACTGCAGGGGACCTGCCGTGATTCTGACCCTCTTTGCCGGACGGGGCAACCATCCCCTCGCCCACGCCGTTGCGGCAAGGCTGGGTATTACGCCGGGCCGGTGTGTCCTGGAGTATTTCCCCGACGGGGAGATTCACACAGAGATCCAGCAGGAGATTCAGGGGCACGACGTCTATCTGATCCAACCTACCGGCCCGCCGGCGGCAGATCATCTGCTGCAGTTGCTGCTCCTCGCCGATGCCTGCCTGCGGGCCGGAGCCGGCCGCCTCACCGGGGTGATACCGTACTTCGGCTATGCCCGCCAGGACCGGCGGACCCACGGCGGGGAACCTGTCGGTGCCCGGCTGATGGCGGATCTGCTGAGCAGCAGGCTGCAGAGGATCGTTACGGTCGATCTGCACAATCCGGCTATCGAGGGGTTTTTCACCATCCCGCTCGAACACCTTTCCGCCGTCCCACTTCTGGCCGAAGCCCTCAGGGCGGAGCGCGCCGCCGATCAGGTGATCGTCGCCCCCGACCTGGGGGCGGCCAAGCTGGCCCGGCAGTATGGCGAGTATCTCAACCTGCCGGTGGCCTACGTCGACAAGGTTCGCCACAGCGGCCATGAGGTCAGTGTGCGTTCGGTGATCGGGGAGATCGAAGGGCGCTCGCCCATTCTGGTCGACGACATGATCAGCACCGGCGGGACAATTATTTCGGCGACCGAGGCCCTCCTTGAGAAAGGGTGCCGGCCGCAAATTATCGTGGCAGCAAGCCATACTCTGCTGGCCGGTTCTGTGGGTCCCCGCCTGAGTGGTCTGCCGGTGCGAAAGATCCTGTCCACCGACAGTGTCCCACCGCCGTGCGGATTGGTGCCGATGAAAATCGTGAGCCTCGATCAGATGCTGGCGGCAACGATTATCCGTCTGCATGGGGAAGATTGAGTAGGGGCGCGGGCCTATGTGCCTGCCCTGGACGGCCACAGAGAACCGCCTACACTCGGACAAATAATCTCCTCGACCATGGAGGAAAAAATGGTCAGACAGATCGTAGCGGAAGACGAGGGGCGCCCTGTGAAGGTGACCGCAGGGTCTGCGACCCTGGACGGCAATCTCGCCATTCCGGATGGAGCTTCCGGGCTCGTGCTCTTTGCGCACGGCAGCGGCAGCAGCCGTTTCAGTCCCCGCAACCGGATGGTGGCCGGTGTTCTCCGGGAAGGGGGACTGGCCACTTTGCTGATCGATCTTCTCACTGCGCAGGAGGAGGAAGTCGATCTTAGAACCCGTCATTTGCGCTTCGATATCGATCTGCTGGCGCAAAGGCTCGTCGGAGCGACCGACTGGCTCAAGCAGAATCCCGCGACTCGGAACCTCGCCATAGGCTATTTCGGCTCCAGCACCGGCGCCGCCGCGGCCCTGATTGCGGCCGTTTGCCGCCCCGATTCCGTCGCCGCTATCGTCTCGCGCGGCGGGCGCCCCGATCTAGCCGACAAGTTCCTCCCCCAGGTGCAGGCGCCGACCCTGCTGATCGTCGGCGGCTTCGACGATGCGGTCCTCGATCTCAACCGGCGAGCGTTCTCTCTCCTTGCGGCCGAGAAGGAAATGCAGATCATCCCCGGCGCCACCCACCTTTTCGAAGAAAGGGGGGCTCTGGAGGAAGTCGCCCGCCTCGCGACAGAGTGGTTCCTGAGGCACCTCCCGAGCGGGGTACCCTGAAGATCCGCTTTGTGTTAAAATGAATTTAGGAAGAGAGGTCTTTGATAAGTGGTCTCGGGAAAGCGGCAGTCTTGGTCGAGTTCGTCTACCCTGCGATGGAGCGGCCCTGATCAGCCATGGTGAGCCAGCCCGCCTTTTGAGTGGGACGCCTGAAGTGGCCTGAAGGACCGAAGTCTAAGAAAAAGGAACGAGAAATCGGGACTCTGCTTTTCCGGGATTTTTTCGTCGTTCTTACCGTAGTTCTACCAGGAGTTCAACGCCGCCGCGTCATGCCATCGACGAGCATCCTGCAGAACCACCGGTGGCGGTCGTCGATCAGATCGCGGCGAAGCACGGCACCCAGGCGCTGGCCCAGGCGTATCTGGAATTTCTGTACACGTCGGTTGGGCAGGAGTTGGCCGCTAAAAACTTCTACCGACCCCGCATCGTAGAGGTCCAGCTCCGGTACGCTGATCAGTTCCGGCCGATCGATCTTTTCACCGTTGAGGAGGTCTTCGGCAACTGGGTGTTCCGGAGAGGGCTGACTCGACAGCCATGACGGAATAGGGGCGCCCGATCGCCAGCGGCATGGCGAGGCCGGGGAAGAGGACGGCGTTCTTGATCGGCAGCGCCGGGATGGTGGTCAGGTCCAGGTCTTTCATATGTCTTGCCAATTGTCCAGAAGACAGGCTATCGCAGTATCCCCTTGATAATGACGTCCACGGCCTCTTCCGGGGTGAGGCCGTGGGCCATCAAGGTTTCGAGCTGTTGCTGGTCGACGCTGCCGATGGCCGCTTCATGGGTGACCTTGGCCAGGGGGTGGGTCACCTGAACGATCGGGATTGCCCGCCCGACGGCCCTTTCCCTGACCAGCTCCATGCAGTCGACGTGGCCGCGCGCGCCGGCGGCATGCCCCTCGGTGATGCCGGTCACTTCGGCCGTCGCGTCACCGTCCAGAGCGATGCGGCTCTTGATCAGACCGCGGGAGTTGGCTCCGCGCAGGACGATTTTCTCCCTGACTTTGATTTCGTCGTCGGCATGTCCGAAGATTCGGGCGGTCAGTTCGGCGACGGCGTTTTCAGCCGCCTCGACGACCAGATCGAGGTCGAGCCGCCCGACCCGGCCGCTCGTCAGGGTGAATTCGCTCAGGAACCGGCCATTTTCGCCGACGCGCACCTCGGTCTTCGGCAGGACCTCGATGCCGCCGTAGGGGCCATGAAAATGGGCTTCCGTGTACCGCAGCTCAGCCCCTTGGCCGATCTCGATGCGCGCCTGCATCCGGTGCCGCACCCGCTGCGCTCCCGGAAAGAGGCAGTGGGCAAGAAAGTGGGCCGAAGCCCCGGTCTCCATGCGCAAATCGATGACTATATCCTGGTTTCCGGTCGCCTGGAGGACGCCGAAACAGAGGTGCACCGGCCGCTCGATCTTCACCCCTTCACCGACGACGATCTGTGCCTCGATCCCCTCTTCTTTCTCACGGGCGTGCAATGCCAGCCCGGGGACCTCGTTCAGGCTCAGAATCCGGCTGCCGTCGACGACCGCATGGGCACTGAGCCGGTCGGCCAGTATAGCCCGGTCCCCTCCGGTTTCCTTCAGCACCGACAGAAGATCGTCGAGTTCAGCCATGACCGCACTCCTTTCCGTCACAGACGACGCACCGCCGCCCTCGATAATGGTCGATCACCTCCTGTGGAGGACCGCAAAAAACGATCCTGCCATCGCAGATCTGTGAAGCTCGGTCGGCCATCCTGGCGATCTCCTCCCGATGGGTAATGAGGAGGGCGGCGCCGAACTCCCGAAAGGAGCGGATCACATCCCTGATCCCCTCGGTGGAGAGC
>JACZKF010000405.1 GCA_014860175.1 Desulfuromonadales bacterium
CGCCAGGGCAATCAAAGGGTAGAGCAGGCCAGTGATCAGCAGCCCGACCAAAGCACCGGCAATGTCGAGCAGACGCTTGGCCAATAACTGGGGGGCGTCCAGACTTTTGGTGTGAAAGGTGAGCATCGGAATCTCGCCGTGAAAGACGCTCAATTCCCGCCGCGATCCCGCCAGCTGAAAGAAGTCGAGGACCATGCGTACGGTGATGCCAAGCTCCGCCAGGTCCCGGGCGTAGGTTTCGGCATCGACCACGAAATCCTTGGGCAGACAAAAGACCACTTCGTCCACCGGTTGCCGTTTGCAGATCTCCACCAGATCCCGGACATGGCCGAGGACCCGATGGCCACCCACTTCCAATGCATCCTGGTTGCCATTGACCTGAACGAAACCGATCACCCGCAAACCCCAGTCGGCATGCTCCTGCAGCAGATGTTGAAAGCGGCAGGCCTTCTCCCGGGTGCCGACGATCAGAATCTGCCGGTAGTTGTACCCTTGGCGCCGAAAATGGCCGAGCGCCAGGCGCAAAGCACATTTTTCCAGCATCAGCAGCAGAAAGCTGCAGCAGACGAACAGCAGGAACAGACTGCGGCTGAAGATCTGGCGATCGAGGAAAAAAATAACCGCCGCGACGGTGAAGGCACCCCAGATGTGGACGGTGGCGAGACGAGAAACGATGTCGAAGATGGAAAGCCGGCGCAAAGAGGCGAAGAACTGATGCCGCGCCAGCAGATAGAGCCAGACGGGGAAAATAGCGAGCAAGGTCCAGAGGTAGTCCCCCAGAGGGAACAACGGCGGCTCAAAGAGCCGTCGAACCAGATAGGCCAGAGCCATGGCCCCCAGAATCAGGGCCGAATCGGCGGCGATGGTCAAATGGCTAAAGAGCCGGGCTTGTTCCTTGAGCACCGCTTACCTCTGGTTTCGCACTCCAGAACGCCTTCTGCATCGTCAGCTGACGCTTGATTGCCAGCGGCAACCATCGTTCCCCTAACCCGACTCGAAAACCGAGATAACGTAAACCGTTGCGGACCAGGGCCGAAGGGATCAGGTGCGGTGCGACCCGCCCGAGGTACTGCATCTCGGATTTAAGATAACGGCTGCCTTCGCCTTCGGCGCCGCCGAATTCCCTCCTGACCCACGGCTCTCGGGCATGGAAGACGCCGACATCGAAGTAGCGCTTGAACTCCTGGCCATAGCCGTAGGGGTGTGAATGATGAACTTTCGCCTCGGCGCAGTAGGAGACTTCCCATCCGGCAAGGAGTAACCGGGCGGCGATAAACGTATCTTCGCTGACGATACAGCGAGCGGGAAAACCTCCGATCGCCTCCAGGGCCGTTCGCCGATAAGCGGCAAAGGAATTGGAAATGAAAGCGGTTTTGATGCCGAGGCGGGGAATGTCGGCCGACGATTTTACCCGGCTGTACGCCGGGTAATTAAACAGGCGGGGGTGGGCCTCCATGGGAGAAGCCTCAGGGCGCGGCAGCTGACGGCCAAAGGCGACACCCACCGACGGATTGGCGAATTCGGCGATGAGATTGCCGATACTGTCAGATTCGGTGGGGAGCGCATCCTGGGTCAGGAAGACGATCAGATCGGCATCGCCCAAGAAACGCAGCGCCTGTCTCCGGGTCCCGCCATGGTCGAAGGTGCCGGGGTGAATTCGCCGAATCCGCCCGCAGGGCCACTCGTCCGCCCGAACAGGATCAGCGGCTGAGTCGAGGAGCAGGATGTCGTGAAGGGGGACTTTTTGCGCCTGAAGCGCGTCTTGCATTGGCTTCAGGTACTTTCGGTCGCACAGGGGGATGCAAACAGTGATGACCATCTCGACTCCAATATCCCAGGCTGATTAGCATTGGCAAATGGAGTATAGCAAATTATTTTTAGTTAACCTGATCGGGGGAGTTTTTCGGCTGGCTACTGAGGGCGGCTCAACTGCACGGAGATCGGCCAGGACATCTGCCTAGAGGAAAAGACGGGCAGCGGAAAACCGATGCCGCCAGCTATTTTCCCGTCGCCAAGTTTCGACTTGGAGGGGATCGGGAAAATAGGTCAAGGCGGCCGCCACCGAAGCTTCGATCCCGCCGGACCCATCGAGGAAATAGACCCCTTCCTGGCCTTGGCGGGTCACCATTTCCCCAAAGGTGGTGCTAAGGACCGGCAGTCCGACGGCCCGGTACTCGTAATATTTGATCGGATCGACCCCTCGGGTCAGGGGCGTCTGGCGAAAGGGGATCAACCCGATTCGGAATTCGTTCAGGTGTCGCCCGACCTCGGCACCCGGGCACGGGGGGAGAATGCGGACATTTGCCGGCAATCGGTGCGGCGGCGGGATCAGGCATGGGCCGATCAGCCGGATGTCGGCTCGGGGATAAGATCGCGCCAGAGCAGCGACGCAGCCCCAATCGAACCATTCCCCCAGAGCGCCAATATACCCGAACACCTCCCCACCCCGCGGTTCCCAGCGCGGCAGCGGCAAGACATCGGCATCAAAGGCGTTGCGGATCACTGCCAAATCCGGACGGTGGTTTCGTAATTTTTCCGCCAGGAAGGACGAGGAGACGACCACGGCATCGACCAACCCGCACAACTCCTTCTCCCGCTGGGCCATGGCCTGCCGGGCCAATCCGGAATGGAACTCCGGGAAGTCATCCATGGCGTCGTAACCGGTCCATAAATCCGGCAAACAGCGGACCAGGTGAAGGGCGAGGGCGCTCGGTTTGCCGATCATCAGGCAACACCCTGCGCTGGAAAACTGCCGCGCCTGCCGAAGGAAACGCCGCCCGAGGAGGAATCGGTTCAGTGCAAATCCACCTGGCAATGGCTCGATGGGCAGCGCGGGAAAACCCACCACTCGGAGGCGGGAGTCCGTGGGGGTTCCTTGGTCCAGCAGCCGTGGTCGTCGGCTCAGGTCGGAAAAACGTGGCAGACGCGCAGGGTACGGATCGACCCACAACACCTCCCGGCCACCTTTGGCCAGGAAGTGACGAACCATCTGGTGCGGCCGCTGGGGGTAGCTCTTCCAAGGGACAGGTGAGAGATAGATCAGCTTGTTTGCCACCGCGGGGCGGGTTCCATAGCGTGCCGGGTCAGGGAAGCTACCGAGCGATCTCATACTCCCGCCCCTTCCTCCATTGCGTGCTGATCTGCCGAAGCAGGACGAGCAGAGCAATGACTGCGGCCAGATCCAGGGCCAGATTGCCGAGCAGAAGATGTTTTTTCAGATCGACGGCCCCTTCGCCAAGCACGCTGACCGCCACTTGGGACAAGGTGAAGGCGACCAGGAAGAGCACGACGCTGGTGATAACCGGGTCTTTTTTCCGGCAACGCCAGGCGATAACGAGAGGAAAAACGATTCCCGGATAGACCAGCCACCCGGAGGCGAATCCTTTGACGCGGCTCCAGACATTCACCAGAACCAGGGATTCAAGGGAAACCACTTCCCGGACTTGGCGTGAATAGGGGGGGTTGAGATCGATGCGGTTCAGGTGGCGGATTCCATAATCCATCCCCCGAATCGCCGAGACCGGATTGTGGCGATAGCTGTCGAGGACTTCTCGCCACGTGACCTCGCCCTGGAAACGGTCGAAGCAGTTCGGCTCCCGGGACCAGGAGGGTACCCCGACGCACCCTCTCATCTCGGCCTCGAGCCAGGGCGGATAATACCTCTGGTCGAAAAACAGGGCGCCGCTGAAGAGGGCATTGTAGCTGTTGTGGGCCGAATGTTCATTGGCGAGGGGAGCCTGCAGGGCCAGGAGCTGTACCCCGAGCAGCAGCGCGATGAGCGGCTTCACCCGACTTTTCCGGCAGCCGTGCACCAGCAGGAGGACGGCGGCAAGAAGGGCCGGGGTCATGAAATACTGCACTTTTGACTGGGCGAAGAGGAACGCTGTCACGGTGGCGAAGAAGAAATATCCACCGCCGGGATTTTTCAGAGCGAGACCGATGGAGAGAATCAACAGCGGGAGCAGGATAATCGCCGCATGCTCCTGATAGAGAGAATTGAGATACGAAATATAGCTGGAATCATTGAGTATGAAGAGGAAAAGAGGTGAGGCGACAAGCCAGCCTTTGGCAAAGAAGACCTTGCCAACACCGATGAGAATCAAAAACAGCAGAACCCGGCTGACCAGGCCGGAGGCAATCAGCGAATAGTGCGGCAAGCCGGCGAGTTGGTTCGCGAGGTAGCCGACTCCCAGAAACAGATGGAAGGAGGTGACCACGGTTGGCCAGTTTTCCACGTTTTCCCGGTATTCCCAGTAGGGGTGCCAGAGGGTATGGTAACGCAGAGCCCTTTCAGGGGAGCCGAGCGGGGGTATCTCGG
Organism: Desulfuromonadales bacterium; assembly: GCA_014860175.1. Lineage (GTDB taxonomy): Bacteria > Desulfobacterota > Desulfuromonadia > Desulfuromonadales > JACZKF01 > JACZKF01. Next base: position 4,319 of record JACZKF010000405.1, read on the forward strand.
AAGAGAACCCGACCGGTTTCTCCAGCAACCATCCGGAGCTTCGCCGAAAATCGCCATTGTCGGCCACCCCGGTGTTGATCTGCAGGATCCATAGACCGCTCACCAGAAGCCAGACGGCGATCAGCAACAGTCCGGACCGCGGGAAGAGCATCCCCAACGGGTCCAAACTTTTCCCTTCCCGGTTATCCGTTCCCACTTGTTGTCTCTATTTCGCCGGGACGCAGCAGAAGGCATAGGTGTCTGCCGACGATTCCCTTGGAAAACTCGAACCTGACAATTTCAAAACCCGCCTCGACGATCAGAGCCTCTATCTCACCGTAGCTGTAATGCCAGATATGGTCGTCGATCCATTCCGCTACCTGATCGAAATATGGGGGTATTTGGTCGACAGAAGGATAATATTTGATATTCGGACCCCACTCTTCGGCGTCTGGCGTCGTCAAAATCAGATGCCCTCCCGGTTTGAGCAACTCCCGAATTCTTTTCAGAGTGGGCAGTGGGTGGTAATTGAGATGCTCGATGACTTCTGTAAAAATGATGAGGTCTACGGGATGGAGGTGAGGGGGAATTTTATTCTTTTCAATATCAATACGCAGATCCGCGACGTTGTAACGGCTCAGATAGCTCGGCGTCAGATGACTATCCAGATCCAGAGCGATTCGAAGACGAGGGTTGTGTCTTTTAATGGTGTAAAGAAGCAAGGTACCATACGCCGTTCCTATGTCCATGACGGAATCGATGCTGGACAGTTGGTCAATCCAACGAAGTACAGGGGACCAGAAAAATCTCTCTTCCGGCCTGTAACTTTGTTCGTAGTAGCCGATGGTCGTGGAATCAGCCCGGTAGCAGGAGACGATCTGGTCCTGAACAGATTCCAACAGCGGACTGGAGAACTCCGGCTCGCAATTGGGACATTCAATCAGGGCAGTAATCTGACGGACCTTGTTCTCCCAACTGTTGGCAAGGGCCTGCCGCCTGAGGATCGCCATATAATCCTGGTCATCTCGCCACGACAGGGCATCTTCGAGTTTGCCGATGAATTCATCCGGGGTTCTGCCGATCAGAACTCCACGATACTTGCGGCACTCCGGCAGATCCGTGGTCACCACCGGTTTGCCGAGCGCCATGTATTCGAAAAGCTTGATCGGTGAGGTGGCCTCGGTGATCTCGTTGATCACAAAGGGGATAATGCCGACATCAAACCAGCTGGCGTATCGCGGCAGTTCCTTGTAGTCGATCGGTCCGAAAATGGTGACGTTGGAAAGTTGATCAAGTCCCTCGCTCCGCAAAGATCCGTCATAGTCCCAGCCGATCAGGACAATCTCCCATTTCGGGCGCCGGGTGGCGATCTCCCTGATGAGACCGTAGTCGAACCATTTGGCCAGCGCACCGAAATACCCTATGACCACTCTGTCCCTTGCCACCAACCGTTCGAGCTCCGCCGGGATGGTGGCAGAGTTCTTTCGGCACTGGAAATGCGTCAGGTCAACCCCGTTAGTCACGTGTACATAGTTGCGCCGCCGATGACTTTTTACCTCTTCCAGAAGCTTCGACGCGGTCACTACCACCAGACATCTTTCATCGGACAATACCCGCAGGTGTCTCTCCATCACCTGTTCCTTGGCCACCGAAAGATCCCCGCTCAACGCGTCGATGTATTCATAGAGGATCGTATGCTCTTCATTGAGCAGTTTATCCAAATCGTTCGACGAAAAATTTGCATCTTGGGCATAGCAGTGGAAAATCGCCTTCCTCCCGCCCAAGGACCGGAGAATTTCATCGATGTTCTTGAAGGTCTTGGTCAGGTAAAGATTTTTGCCGATGGTCTCCATTTCGCTGGTGTGGTGGTCATAATAGCCCGGGCTACAATAAAGATAATCGTATCCCTGCTGGGACAACTGGAGGGCGAGGTGCTGGGGTCTCTGAAACAAAGGGACATTCCAATCGATCAACGGGCAGAAAATTATGAGATCTCTGGAGCGATCATTGAGAATGGCGGCCAGAGCTAACTGGGTCTGCGGGTTTGGGGGTTTGCTCAGCCGCAGATATTTGGCCCTGCCGCGAATCAAGAGGTGACCGAACCCCTCGGTGCGGCAGATGACTCGCGCCCGCCTCACTTTCGCCAGAAGTCCGTTGGTGGCCGTCTTGCAGACACGCAAGGGGGCGGTGACTCGCCACGAAATGCTGGTCCGAAGGAGATCGATCTGTTCCCTGGCATAACGCAGATCCTCTTCCTTGCGCCGAAGCTCATGGTCGTAGCGTTGCAGCGATCTTTCCTGGGCCTCCGCCTTACCGGTCAGCACCGCATTTACTGACGACGATTCCTCGACCTGGCCGGCCAAAGTCCTGATTTTGGCCACAAGATCGCTGTTGGCAGTCGATAACTCTTGGATCTGCCCGGTCAGATCGGCGACTTGGGCCGCAAGATCTGTGTTTTCAGCGGTTATTTTATTGCATAATGCATATGCTTTATCCTTCTCTTTCCAGAGCCTGCTATTTTCATTATGAAGCTCAGCGAGTAATGAGTGATATTCGAATTTTCTTTCCTCCATCTCGTTTTTACGCAGATAAACTTCTTCCGCCAGATTGAGGTACCCAGTGGTCGCCATATTCATATCACCCAATGTCAGCCTCCGATCTAAGATTCCAGTTTTCAGATAGATAAGAAGTATTTGTTCACCACCCCAGAAGGTCGGATTCATTTCTGCGGTTTTGACGACAACACTGTGGACGAGGACAAAGTCCTCTCCGACGAGAAGGGGCACATTTTCCGTATCGAAGGTGACCTGATGTTCCGGTATCCGTTCATCCTCACGAAAAGGCACCAGCAGAACCACCCCCCACCGCGCACGGGAGGCGACTTTATCCAGAACGACCAGCGGCTGCGCAAAATGCTCCAGGGTATTGGAGGAAAAAACGATATCGAAAGTACAGCCGTCGATTATTGGGCTCAGGAAATCGGCAACCTGGAAGTTGCGGTCGGGAAAATTCCGATTGGCCCGGGCAATCGCCTCGGGCGAGAAATCGACGCCGGTGACCTCGCCCCCGTCCAGGAGGGAGGAGAGCAGATCGACCCCTTCCCCTTCCGCACAACCCCAGTCACAGATGGACGGTTTTTCCTTCTTTACCAGATCGAGAAACCACGCAGGGAGGTGATCCACCGCCAACCGGGCGAAAAAGGCCGTTTGCAGCCGCCCTTGATTTTCTTCCCAGTCCTCACGAAAACGCGCGTCCCAATAGTCTCTGGAGTTGATTGGCGGCAAGGTCATTCCTACATCCCCTCGACCACGATCGCCTGCTCGATATCGGGCAGGAAAAGGCCGTACTTCGGCGTGTCCTGCAAGGAGGAAAAATAGCAGGCTCCTTCGATATATTCGTGATACTGAATTGTCGCCTCACGCCTGTCCTCGATGGCCGCAACCAGCAGATAGCGGCCGGCATTCAACTGATTTTTCAAGCGGAAGATGATTTCGCATTCGCCAGAGACTTTGGTGAAATCGAAGCTCTTGTCATCCCAGGTGGACGACACGATCAAGTCGTTGCCGGCGAGGCTCTTGATGGAGAAGGCGACGCTGATTGCCGCCGGGTCGGCGTTCGGTGGGACCCGGAAGCGAATGACCACCTTCATCGTCTCCCGCTCGGTGAAGTGGTCCCGGAGACGCCCCGCGGCATCGTAAATCCCGGCATGGGTGATGCTGCCGAGGTTGGCGCCCCAGTGATTGACCGGCTCGAGCTTTTCCGGGTTGGAGGTTTTGGCCTCAGCTTCGACCGCTCCCCCGTTCTGATCCTCATCGGCAAACAGGAATTCGACATACTCGGAAGTGACGCGGAACACATCGCCAGCAAGGCGAACTTGCCCCTGATCCAGCCAGATGGCCCGGTCACACAGGGTCCGCACCGCGCCGATGTCATGGCTGACGAACAGGATCGTCGTCCCCTGTTCCCGCAGCCGTCTGATGGTATTCATGCATTTGGCTTGGAACCGGATATCGCCCACTGACAGAGCTTCATCGACGATCAGGAGTTTGGGGTCGACGTTGACAGCTACCGAAAAGGCCAGGCGTACATACATCCCGCTGGAATAGGTTTTCACAGGTCGATCGATAAACTCCCCGAGTTCAGCAAAACGCTCGATTTCGGGAAATCGGGCCTCGATTTCCGCCCGGTCGAGTCCCAGGATCGCGGCGTTCAAAAAGGCGTTCTCCCTCCCGGTGAATTCAGGGTTGAATCCGGCGCCGAGTTCCAGGAGGGCAGCAATCCGGCCATCAACGTCAACTTTCCCGGCAGTGGGGGTAAGTGTCCCGCAGATGATCTGCAACAGGGTTGATTTCCCTGAACCGTTCCTGCCGATAATACCGACGGTCTCACCTTTGCCGACTTCGAAAGTGATGCCGCGAATGGCCCAGAATTCCCGAAAGTACCTGGGGACCGAAGACCCTGTCAGCGACGGCGCGACATGCGAGATAGCCCGGTGCAGTTTCGGGATGATCACTTCCTTGAGCCGATCCCGGGGGGTTTCGTAAAGATGGTAGCACTTGCTCAGGCCGGAGACCTGGATGGCGGGTTCAGAGGACATCGGCAAATCCCTTACGCGTTCGCTGGAACCAGAACAACCCGCACCACGCTACGAGCACGCTGAACAGCAGATATAGGGCCATTCCCGACCACTGGGGCATTTTCCCCCAGATCAGGAGATTGCGGCTTTCCTCTACCGGGAATGCCAATGGATTGAGGAACTGCACGGCCCGGAAAGCCTCCGGAAGGGCGGAAACCGGAAAGAAAACCGGGCTCAAGAAGAGCATTGCCGTGGTGACGATGCCGATGGTCTGCGACGTGTCCCGAAGGAAAACCCCGATGGAGGCCAGAAACCACGATACACCCAGCGTCACCAGAAGAAGCGGCAGCAAAAGCAGCGGCAGGAAAACCACCGTGGGAGAAAATTCCTGGTCCAACAGGAGACGAACGCCCAGGAGAACTCCCAAACTCACCAGGGCGTGAAACAGGGCCGATCCAGCAGCGACAACCGGGAGCACTTCGAGCGGGAATACGACCTTCTTCACCAGATTCGGATGCCCAAGGATAAGGGTCGGTGAACGGTTGACCACCTCGGCAAAGAGGTTGAAGACGATCAAACCGGAGAAGAGAATCATCGCGAATTCGGTTCGACTGCCGCTGCTTCCCTCCCCCCACCGGGCCTGGAACACCACACTGAAGACGAAGGTGTAGATGACCAGCATGAAAAGGGGATTCAGGAAAGACCAGAGCAGTCCCAGAACGGACCCCCGGTACCTGCCGCCGACTTCGCGTCGGACCATTTGCCCGATCAGGTGGCGGTTCCGCCAGGCGGAACGGATGAAGGTGAGCGGACTGACGGAATGCATCACTTTTGGGAACCCTCAAGGAACCACGCTACGGCTTGGATCCATAAATTGCGCAGAAATGCTGATCTGACAGCGTGCCGACGCCCCAGATAGTTCATGGTGCCTGAACCAGTTGGCAACCTTCATGCAAGGTTTGATGAATGAGAACCTCAGGACTGCGGCGACCCGCGACGACAAAACCGGACTTCAGGTTTCCGAAGGAGATGGGATTATAACACGATAATTTTAAATTTCAAATCTTGGCCACGGGGATGCAGCGCGTTCTGCAAGAGGGAGGGAGAGTTTTCAGCGGGGGAGTTCGGCCTGACGGAAGGAGACCCCTTGGCGGTCTTTGGGGGAGAGGAGGAATGGCCCGTCCAGCGGCCAAGAGATGGCGAGATCGGGGTCGTTCCAGTGGATGGTGCGCTCGTGAGAGGGGGCGTAGTACTCGGTAGATTTGTACAGCAGGTCGGCGGACTCGGAGGTGACCAGAAAACCGTGAGCGAAACCTGGGGGGATCCATAGCTGGCGATGGTTCTGCGCGGAGAGGGTGATCCCGACCCACCTGGCGAAAGTGAGGGAGCTTTGCCGCAGGTCGACCGCGACGTCGAAGACCTCCCCCGCCGTGCAACGCACCAGCTTCCCCTGTGCCTGCCTGATCTGGTAGTGCAGTCCGCGCAGAACCCCATGCACGGAGCGGGAATGGTTATCCTGCACGAAGTGCAGGTCGATGCCGGTCGCCTCCCGGAAGACCCGCTCGTTGTAGCTCTCATAGAAAAACCCTCGTTCGTCGCCGAAAATTTTCGGCTCGAGGATCAACAGGTCGGGGATTTCGGTCTTGATCACCGTCACAGGCCAAAACCATCCTTGGCGATCATCGCCAGATAGTCACGATAACTGGACTTCGGGGTCGCTTCGATAACCTGTCGCATCTGTTCCGGATCGATGAACCCGAGCCGGAAGGCGATCTCTTCCAGGCAGGCGATTTTCAGCCCCTGGCGGGCTTCGAGGGTGCCGATAAAGTGGCTCGCTTCCAGCAGGCTCATGTGGGTGCCGGTATCGAGCCAGGCGATGCCGCGGCCGAGGTTCTGGACCTTGAGTTCACCGCGGCGCAAATATTCGCGATTGACATCGGTGATCTCGAGCTCCCCCCGGGCCGAGGGTTGCATCGTCCGGGTAATCTCGACCACCTTTTCATCGTACAGGTAAAGCCCGGGGACGGCGAAGTGGGATTTGGGCTGCTTCGGCTTCTCCTCGATGCTCAGCACCCGCCCTTCGCGGTCGAATTCGACCACCCCGTAGCGTTGCGGGTCGGTGACCGGGTAGCCGAAGATCAGAGCGCCGGATTCGAACTCCTGAACGATGCGGTCGAGGAGGATCTTGCCATAGAAGATGTTGTCGCCGAGGATCAGACAGACCGGCTCGCCGGCGATGAACTCCTCCCCGACCAGGAACGCCTGGGCGATCCCCTTCGGTTCCGGCTGCACCGCGTAGGTAAGCTTCACCCCGAAGCGGCTGCCGTCGCCGAGCAGCGCCTGGAAGCGCGGGGTATCGTGGGGGGTGGAGATGAGGAGGATGTCGCGGATTCCAGCCAGCATCAGGGTGGCCAGAGGGTAGTAGATCAGCGGCTTGTCGTAAACCGGCTGCAACTGCTTGCTGGCGACCAGGGTGAGCGGGTAGAGCCGCGTCCCGGCGCCGCCAGCGAGAACGATTCCTTTATGAATCCCTGGCATTTGCCTACCCTTCAAAAAAGATACGAGATCTACTGCCGGTGATACACCGACAGATACCTGCCGAGACTCTCTTGCCAGGGGGGGATAGGGGCACCCGTCGCCTGCTGGTATTTTTCTTTGGCAAAGACCGAATAGTGAGGCCTTATGGCCGGGAGCGGATACTCTCTGGTCAGGAGCGGCACCACCCGCTGGGCGCGGATGGGGATTCCTGCCTGGCGCAGTTGGGCGAGGATTTCCAGGCTGAACTGGTGCCAGCTGCAGTGGCCGGCGCTGGAGAAGTGGTAAATGCCGTAAGGGGCGGGACGAGTATCCTTTTCGGCCACCTCGGCGAGATGCAGAAGGTTGAAGATCGCCTTCGCCAGATCTTCGGTGCAGGTCGGGGTGCCGACTTGGTCGGCGACGATCCGCAGCTCGTCGCGCTCGCTCGCCAGGCGGGCGATCGTCTCGACGAAGTTCTTGCCGCCGGGGCCGTACAGCCAGCTGGTGCGAAGGATGAAGAAGCGCTCCAGACCGGAGGCAAGGATCGCCTCTTCCCCCCGGAGTTTGGAACGACCGTAGGCAGAGAGGGGGTTGGGTGGGTCCTCCTCGGTGTACGGGGTCTGTTTGCGACCGTCGAAGACGTAATCGGTCGAGACGTGAACCAGGGTGGCGCCGCAGCCCCGTGCCGCCTCGGCAAGGTAACCGGGGCCGTCGCCATTGACCCGGGTGGCCAGCTCTTCCTGGCTCTCGCAACCATCGACGTTGGTATAGGCGGCGCAGTTGACGATCACCTGCGGCCGGGCCGCCTGCATCATCCGCAGAACCTGTTCGCGGTCGGTGATATCGAAGTCCGGCAAGTCGAAAGCCAGTATTTCGAAATCCGGCGGCGTCATCTTTATTACCATCGACGCCAGCATGCCGTTGGCGCCGATCAGGGCTAACCGTTTTCTGCCCGTTACCACTTGAGTCCGCATTACGCCCCCTCTCCCTAACCCTCTCCCACAAGGGGAGAGGGAATATAAGTCACCCTAGATTTAAATCTCCCCTCCCTTTGATGGGATGGGCTGGGGGAGGGTGTCATCCACCGTTCAGCCGATCTGCGCACATTCCCTCATAGTAGTCACGATACGAGCCGTCCCGCACCGCCGCCACCCACTCCAGATTGCCGAGATACCAGTCGATGGTTCTCCGGATCCCCTCCTCGAAGGTCACCAGCGGCAGCCAGCCGAGTTCCTCGCGGATCTTGCTGGCGTCGATGGCGTAGCGCCGGTCGTGTCCTGGACGATCCTGGACGAAGCGGATCAGGTCGGTGCGAGGGTGACCGTCAGGGAGCCGCCCCACCTTCTGGTCCAGGAGGTCGCAGATGGTGGTCACCACCTCGATATTCTGCTTCTCGTTGTTGCCACCAAGGTTATAGGTCTCCCCCACCCTCCCCTGCTCCAGGACCCGCAGGATGGCCTGACAATGGTCTTCCACATAGAGCCAATCGCGGACATTTTTTCCGTCGCCATAGACCGGCAGCGTCTTTCCTTCCAGGGCGTTGCTGATGATCAGCGGAATCAGCTTCTCCGGGAAGTGATACGGGCCGTAGTTGTTGGAGCAGTTGGTGGTCAGGGTCGGCATACCGTAGGTATGATGATAGGCGCTCACCAGATGGTCCGAGGAGGCCTTGCTCGCCGAATACGGGGAGCGGGGGTGGTAGGGGGTGGTCTCCCTGAAGAACCCGGTATTGCCGAGGGAGCCGTACACTTCGTCCGTACTTACATGCAGGAAACGGCAGTTTTCGGGAACCGGGAGCTGGGACCCGGGATTAGCCAGCCATGCCTTCCGGGCGGCTTCAAGAAGGGTGAAGGTGCCGAGGATGTTAGTGCGGATAAACTCGGCAGGAGCGTCGATGCTGCGGTCGACGTGCGACTCGGCGGCGAAATGGACGATGGTGTCGATCGTCTCCTCGGCGAAGAGCCGTCCGACCAACTCGGCCTCGCAGATATCGCCGTGAACGAAGCGATAGCGGGGATCGTCCTCGATGTCGGCCAGATTGCGCGGGTTGCCGGCATAGGTCAACTGGTCGAGGTTGACCAGTCGGCACTCCGGCAGACGGCGCAGTGCCAGACGCACGAAGTTGGAGCCGATGAAACCGCAACCGCCGGTGACCAGAATACTCTTCATGTGCTTTCCTGAAAGACCTTACAAACTCCAGTAAACCAGCCCCTGGGCTTCGATTTCATCGCGCCGCAGGACCGATTTGACGTCCATGACCACACCTTGGCCGTTACCGTTACCACAAAGTTTTTTCAACCGGACCGAATCATACTGGTCGAAGGCCGCATGCGCCACCGCCCAGACAATGGCGTCAAAGCAGCCGGCCTGTTCCGGATCGACCAGTTCAAGGCCGTATTCGTGCCGGGCTTCGGCCGGATCGGCAAGAGGGTCGTGCACCAGCGCCTCGATTTCATACTCGCGCAGTTCCCGAACGATATCGATCACCTTGCTGTTGCGAATGTCGGGCACATTCTCTTTGAAGGTGAGGCCGAGCACCAGGACGCGCGACCCTTTGACCGCCTTGTCGGCGCCAATCAGCTTCTTCACCGTCATCTCTGCAACGTATTTGCCCATGCCATCGTTGATCCGCCGACCGGCGAGGATGACCTGGGGATGATAGCCCACCTCTTCCGCCTTATAGGTGAGATAGTAGGGATCGACGCCGATGCAGTGGCCCCCGACCAACCCCGGGGTGAAACGGAGAAAGTTCCATTTGGTGCCGGCTGCCGCCAAGACATCGCCGGTAGGGATCCCCATCCGGCCGAAGATGATGGCCAGCTCGTTCATCAGGGCGATATTGAGATCGCGCTGGGTGTTCTCGATCACCTTGGCCGCTTCCGCCACCTTGATCGAGGCGGCCCGGTGCACACCGACGGTAACCACCATCTCATAGACCTGGGCCACCGTCTCCAGGGTTTCGGCATCCTGACCCGAGACCACTTTGACGATCTTGTCGATGGTATGCACCTTGTCACCGGGGTTAATCCGCTCCGGAGAATAGCCGACCTTGAAATCGACTCCGCATTTGAGCCCGGATTCGGCCTCGAGGATCGGGACGCAGATCTCTTCGGTCACCCCGGGGTAGACGGTCGATTCATAGACGACGATGGAGCCGGGGGCGAGATGGCGGCCGATGGTGCGCGAGGCGGCGATGACCGGCCCCAGGTCGGGTTTTCGGTGGTCGTCGATCGGGGTTGGAACGGTGACGATGAGAAAGGAAGCTTCCCGCAACCGGCCAGGATCGAGGGTGTAATCGATGCTGGTGGCGTCGAGCTCGGCCGCCGTCAGCTCGCCGGTCGCATCGTGGCGGCGGTGCAGTTCGGCAATCTTCTTCTCGCTGATATCGAAACCGATGACCTGCAGCTTCCGGCCAAAGGCGGCGGCCAGCGGCAGACCGACATATCCAAGACCGACCACGGCCATTTTCGCCGTCCGGCCCGACAAAGCACTGGCATCTACCATGAAATTCCTCCTAGAGAGCAGTTTTCCGGCCAAACGGAAGGGCCATCAGGCAGCCGCAGCCTGCAATTTCCTGCCCCCATTTCCGTCGCCTCATTGGCAGTACAATCTACTACCAAATTAAAAGGAAACAACCCTCAACCCGGCGAAAAGTAACATAGGCCAAATACCCCGGTCAAACCTTTTATGACTGGGCTAAGTGAGCCTGAGACAAGATATATTCGACTGCCTCCGGCAGATTCGGCAGTCGTGGTGCAGCCGTTTCCGGCAGGCCCTCCGACTCTTGACGTCCGTAACCGGTCAGGACCAGCAGGGGGCGGCAGCCGGCAGCGACCCCCGCCTCCACGTCAGCGGCCTTGTCCCCGACCATCCAGGAGGACGCGAGATCAATGCCATGTTCGGTGGCAGCCTGCAGCAGCATCCCCGGTCTCCCCTTGCGACAATCGCACTCGATCCGGTACTCGCCGACCCCTGCCTGAGGATGGTGAGGACAGATGTAGAAGGCGTCTATGGAGGCGCCATAGGGAGCCAGCTCCGCCTGCAGATGCCGGTGCAGTGCCTCTACGGCGGCAAGCGGGTAGTAGCCGCGGGCGACCCCCGACTGATTGGTGGTCACGATGACCAGGAACCCCGCCTCATTCAGGCGTCGAATCGCCTCCGGGACGCCGGAGATGAACTCGAAATCTTCGACACGATGGAGATAATCCTTCTCCACGTTGATGGTGCCATCGCGGTCGAGAAAGACCGCCGGTCGTTCGCTTCTCCCCTTATTCACCGTAGGCCTGCAGAACCTTCTCGATGATGTTGGTGGTCGACTTGCCATCGACGAAGT
>JACZKF010000406.1 GCA_014860175.1 Desulfuromonadales bacterium
CCCCGAAGTTGTTGAGAATCGCCTTTGCCTGATACTCGTGAATGTTCATCGATGCCTCCTTGCGAATTATCTTTCCCAAATCGTCGAAGCCCGCCTGCCGGTCGACCGGCAGAAGCGGGCCCAAGCTGCTATAAAAGTTCGATGACCGTGGCCATCGCCGGCCCCCCCCCGACACAGAGGGAGGCGACGCCGTAACGGCTCTGGCGCCGGCGCATTTCATTCAGCATGGTGACCAGGATTCGGATACCGGTGCAGCCGACCGGATGCCCGAGGGCGATTCCGGAGCCGTTGGCGTTCACCTTCGCCAGATCGAGGTTCAACTCGCGGTTAACGGCGAGAAACTGCGCGGCGAACGCTTCGTTGATCTCGAAATAGTCGATATCCTGCATAGTGAGCCCGGCGTAGCGCAGCGCCTTGGGGATAGCGTAGACCGGCCCGATCCCCATAATTTCCGGGGCGACGCCGAAGGAGGCGGTGGCGCAGATCCTGGCCAGCGGTCGCACCCCCAGCTCCTTCGCCCGGCGGCCGGTCATCAGGAGCAGAGCGGCGGCACCGTCGTTGATGCTGGAGGCATTGCCGGCGGTCACCGTCCCGTCCTTCTTGAAGGCCGGTTTCAGCTTGGCCAGGCTCTCTTCGGAGATGTCGCCACGGGGGTGCTCGTCAGTGTCGACGACAATGACCTCTTTGCGGCTCTGCACCTGGACCGGAACGATCTCCTCCTTGAAACTGCCCGCACCGATCGCCGCCACCGCCCGCTTGTGGCTCAAGGCTGCCAGCTGGTCCTGTTCCTGGCGCGAGATGCCGTATTTCTCCGCCAGAGTTTCGGCGGTGATTCCCATGTGGGTACCGGAGAAGGCATCGGTCAGCGCGTCGTGCAGCAGGTGATCCTGGATGGTGTCCGGCCCGAGGCGCAGCCCCTGCCGGGCCTTGAGGAGCAGGTAGGGCGCCTGCGACATGCTCTCCATGCCGACGGCGACACCGACCGAGACTTTACCGAGCTGCAGCTGCTGAGTAGCGATTTCCAGAGCCCGCATGGCAGAACCGCACAGCTGCTCGACCGTCACCGCCGCCCCTTCCTGGGGGATGCCGGCGCCGAGTTGAATCTGCCGGGCCGGGTTCCCCTTGGCCCCCGCTTTGTAAATCATTCCGCCGACCGTATCTTCGACCATTTCGGCCCCGATACCGGCCTTTCGCAGGGCCCCCTGCACCGCCGCGATCCCCAGATCGACGGCGGAAAGGTCCTTGAGAGAACCCATGAAATCTCCGATGGGGGTGCGGGCCGCACCGACGATGACGACATCTTCCATGTTGGGTCCTCCGGCAGAATGGGAGCTTGACCAATCGGTCGGTCTATTTCGACCGTTCGGTATATAATCCGCCCGAAACGCGGCCTTGTCAAGTAGAAAAACTAACTCTGTTCTACAGTCGGATTCGGTGCCGAAAGTGCTGCGGGGTCATTCCGGCCAGCGAGACGCGGGAGAGTTTCAGCTGTTGGGAGGCGGGGGATGTTCGTCGAGGGGGTGAGCTGGCCGGGATGGTCGCCCGCCGTCTCACCTCCTCGACGAATTCTTAGACGTTGCAGGAAAGGATGTCGAAGAACTGGTCGGCGATTTCGTCGATGCGCAGTGGGCCTTCCGGCCGGTACCAGATGGTCGTGTAGTTGCACATACCGAAGATGGCTTTCATGACCAGGTTCTTATCTTTGTTCTTGAACAGGCTCGTTTCTTCGGTTTGGATCTGTTCGATGATCTTGACAACCAGCCCTTCATACTCCCGATGCCGCTGATTGTAAATTTTCCGGTGCTCTTCTCCGAGATATCTAGTCTCTCTGATCACCAAAGTAAGAACATCACCCGATTCGGCTACCAGTTTCATCTGGAAATAAAGGAACCTTCTCAGCTTTTCGGTGCCGCTGATCGATTTGTTGTTGACAACCGTCCTCAACTCCTTGATGGCGACCGGAAAAAAATTCTCGAGGATGGCCAGCAGGATACCCTCTTTGCTTTTGAAATAATGAATAACGGTACTCTTTGAAATGCCGACTTCTTCCGCCAGCATCCCGATCGAGGTGCCGGCATAGCTTTTTTCGATCATCAGCTTGATGGCTGCACTCACAAGCCTGTCGTAGGTACTTTCCATAATAGCTCCCTTAAGAAATGGAAAAAGAAATATCCTCAATTCATCCCCAGCGGACGGCCAGAGCAGCATAAAAGGGGGTTTCGAATCCTAACTTAAACGCATTGGAAAGACAATACGACAATTTTTTGCCGCGCAGGCGCCTCACAAATTCTTGATCACAGGAGTGATCTTTTTTTTCCAACTTGTTCATAATAACGATCGGGTATCTTGTCGGTGTTTTTGTAGAGGTGCCAACGACACGGGTCGCCCGGCCCCTCACCGACTTCAATCGGCGGGAACGGTTTTCCTGACCACTCGATCGGCATGATGTGGTGAAAGATCGCACAGTGGGTGCAGTAGGAGGGGAAATTTCTCCGCCCAAAGGTGAAATCGGTACCATCGGCGACCTGGAAGAGGTCTTTCGGCGGAGCAAAATACCCTGCCTTGACCATCCGTCCGCCACTGCCGCACGGATCGAGAACCAGGGTCACCTTCTCTTCGTCTTCTTCGATCCTGAGCCCTCTGCCGGTATGGGCGCGGAAAAACCCGGCATAGACCTTCACCAGTGTCGCAAAATCGCAGGCCGTCAGGTCGTCGTGCATCGGCTGCATCACTTTCTCCGCCGCGTAGCGGAGAGAATCCCGCAAGGCGTCTTCCCCCTGCTGGCGACCGACCCAGGAGAGCAGGGCGGTGACGAAATCCTCGAAGATATGGACCATCGGCACGAACTCCTGTTCCATCTGCCGGGCCAGGACCTTCGCCTCTTCGAGCCGGCCGCCGTCGATGGCGGCGGCGACCTGGTCGGCCAGAGGGGTCTCCATCTCCCTAAGCTGTTGGTGGGTGAAAATTCTTCCGTTCTTCATTTCTCCACCTCAGCGGCGGCGATCTCCAGCAGTTCGATGACGTTTCCTTCCGGATCCCGGCCGTAAATGGCCCGCATTCCGTCCGCCGCCTCGGGGGGAGGGGCGTGAAAGGACATCCCGGCGCCGCGCAGCCGGGCGTACTCGGCATCGATGTCTTCGACCTGCAGACAGATGTGGCTGTAGCCGTGATCGCTGACCTGCCAATCGACCGGCCGCCTTTTCGGCACCGGCGAGCGGTACTCGAACAGTTCGATGATGAGGCCGCCCTTGCTCACCATGGCCACCTTCGAAGCCGAGTTCCGAAGCCCGATGATTCTGTCGCAGTAGTGTCCGGCCGGCGTTCCGGCCTCCCAGTCCATTTCCATCACCAGGTCGAAGCCGAGCACATCGCGGTAGAACCGGGAAAGGCGCTCGACGCTGGCGACCGAGAGCCCGATGTGGTGCACCCCTTTGATCATTCGGTTTTCTCCTTGGCAGACGAGTGGCCGGATTCCGGCGGGACGTTCAGACCGCGGTCCAGCCGCCATCGATGACCAGCTCGCTGCCGGTCACGAATCTCGCTTCGTCCGAGGCCAGGTAGACCGCCCCGTGGGCGATGTCCTGCGGTTCGCCGAGAAAGCCGATCGGATGCCAGGCGATGTAGCGCTGCAGTTCCGCTTCCGGATCTGCCGCCTTGGCCAGACCCGTATCCATGAGGGCCGTCCGGATGACACCCGGGTGGATCGAATTGACCCGGATCCGGTACCCTTCGCGCCCACAGAGCAGGGCCGCCGACTTGGTAAACAGCCGCACCCCTCCCTTGCTGGCGGTGTAGGCGGAACAATCCGGATTGCCAATCAGCCCCAGGGCGGAGGAGACGTTGATGATCGACCCGCCGCCGGTCTGCTTCATCGCCTGGATCCCCGCCTGGGTGCCGAGGAAGACCCCGTTCAGGTTGACGTCGATCACCGCCTTCCAATCCTCCAGGGAGATGCTCTCGGCATTCCCCCGCTCGGTCACCCCGGCATTGTTCACCAGCACGTGCAGGGCTCCGAACTCCTTGGCAATCGTTGCCATGACCGTGTTCCACTCGTCCTGACGGGTCACGTCATGGCGGACGAAGAGAACGTCCCCCCCCCGACGCCGGATTGTATCGACGACCTCTCGCCCTGTCGCTTCATTCAGGTCGGAAACGATGACCTTCGCCCCTTGCGCGGCAAATTCGAGGGCGATCGCCTGTCCGATACCGGCCGAGCCGCCGGTCACCAGTGCCGTTTTTCCCTTCAGCCGTGCCATAACAATCCTTTCCGTGTTGGTGGGGCCTCTGCCCCGTTTTCGTTCGGGAACTCACTCGACCAAGACCAGACCGACCAGCGTGCCGTGCGGGACATCGGCCGGCTTGCAGTCCATGCCGATCGGGTAGATGTCCCACCCCGCCTCGGCGGCCATCCGGAAAACATCCATGCTGCTCCCCTCCATGGAGGAGCGCGCCTTGAGCGGAAACCGGCAGGATTGGCCTTTCAGCACCTGGCATTCCATGAAGTTGCACAGGGCGGCATGACAGGAGCCGGCGGCGAAGGCGGTCGCCAGGTAGTGGCCGTCGTAGAAGGCCTGGGACTCGATGAGGGTGACGAGCTCGTTGACCTTGCGGTAGCTCTTGAGCAGCGTCGAGAGCGTCTGATTGGGGATGATCCGTCCCTCGGCATCGATCTTGACATCCCCTTCCCCGGCGATGATCTCGGCCGGGACATCCATCTTAACCAGCAGCGCATGCCGGAAGGAACCGACCAGCTCCTTTACCTTCGCAGGCTCCAGGGTATGCGGCGGGCAATGGGCCGAACTGCCGTATTCCGGACATTTGGGCAGGCAGCACTTGATCCGCACCCGCTCGTCGACATGGACCTGCTCGCCGGTCAGCACCGCCGCCCCGGAAGCGCCCATCTCCAGGGCGGAGGCCCGGTACCTTTGCAGATCGGCATCGATTTCGGCGGCGGAAAAAGGCTGCACCCGTCGTGGTTTCCTTCCGGACATGGACCCTCCTGTCGGTTGCGGTTTTCTCTGGTGACGCTCGTTGCGGCGAGCGGGGATGAACCGGGGGACTGCCGCCTAGCCGTCGTCGTTTCTCGTCGCCTGCCTCAGCTCCGCCGCGCTGCCATGCTTCAGGACCAGCCGGTCGCGCCCCACCGTTCCCGGGAGGATCTCGGTGACCTCCGCCGGGGTGCTGAAGATCGGCGGCAGGGGATCCCTGCGCATCAGCAGTTCAAGGGCCCGATCGGCGTCGTAGGGGAGGATCTGCCGTTTGGCCGCCGCCGGCTTGAACACCACCGCCGGCAGGGTGCCCCGGCTGTCCGGGAGATCTTCCAGGTCCCGGTTCGCCCCATGGGTGCGCACCATCTCGGCCAGCGGCCCAAAATCGAGCGCCCGCATCGGGCAGGAGAGGGCGCAGGCCGGCCCCTCCCCTCTCTCCAGGCGGTCGATGCACAGGTCGCACTTCTGCGCCGCGCACCCGAGCGTATCGTCCGGGAAGACCGGCGCCCCGTAGGGGCAGGCCTCGTAACAAAGGCGGCAGCCGGTGCAGGTGTCCCCGTCGATCAGGACGGCGCCGTGCCCCTCCTCCTTGCACATCGCCCCGACCGGGCAGGCATTGACGCAGCTCGGCTGTTCGCAGTGGTAACACGGAACCCAATGCACCTTCATCCGCACCCGGGGGAAGGCGCCCTGCTCGTACTGGTAGATGCGCAGGTACTTCAGCGGCCCCGGCGGCAGCTCATGGACGCTCTTGCAGGCGATGGCGCAGGTCTGGCACCCGGTACAGCGGCTCTGGTCGAAAAAGAATCCGTACTGCACGGCTAGCTCCCCTCCCATTTTTCGATCTGCACCAGCCCCTGGCAGGGGTAGGAGCCGACCAAGGTATGCGGCAGGTCCTCGTTCGGGATCAGCAGGTTGGGCGAGCCGCGCCGGTCGATCCCGTCCGGCATCAGGGCGGTCTTCTCCTCCCCCGGCACATACCAGCCGCCGTGGTGGACGGCGACCGTACCCGGGACGATCTTCGAGGTCACGTAGGCGGGGATGATCATCTCGCCGACGTCGTTGAAGACCCGCACCGGGTCGCCATCCCGCACCCTTCTCTGCCGGGCGTCGGCGACGCTCAGCCAGACCGCGTGCCGGTAGCACTCGTCGGCCAGCCACGGGTTGTTGTCGAGCCAGGAGTGCATCCGGTAATAGCTGTGGGGGGAGCCCATCAGCAACGGATAGCGTTCGGCCTTAGGGCTGAAGAAATTGTCCCGCACCCCCTTGGTCATCTGCGCCATGGGAGGAAGATTCCCCCCGCCGTAGCACTTGCCGCTGCCGGGCGGCACATCATGGGTGCTCAGATAGTCAGGCCCCTTGGCGAGGGTGTCGGAAAAGAACTCGATTCTGCCGGAGACATTTCCCTTAAAGGGGTTCTCCCCCCGGTCGGTCAGGTGCTTGAAGGCGTGATACGGCTCCCACTCGAGAGGGAAGCGGAACACCGGCCGTTTCTGGAATTCCTCCCAGCCCGGTGGCCGGAGCGGCGCGATATCCGGCCGGACGGCCCATTTCTCATAGGCTTCCCGGTAAATCGCCTCGACGGCGTCGTCCCAGTCGGCATCGGCCACGTCGGCCATACGCGGATTGAACTGCTCGGCAAAGCCCAGACGCTTGGCGATCTGGGTCCAGACCCAATCGTTCGGCTTCACCTCCCCCGGCGCCTCGACGCACTTCTGCCGGTAGACAAAGTGGCTCCCCAGATTGATGGTGGTAGTAAACAGCGGCCAGTCCCAGCCGGCGCCGCCGTTTCGCCCCTCGAAGGCGCTGTAGAGCTGCGGCAGCAGAATATCGGCATAAAGGGCCGCCGGCATGTCGGTGTACTGGGCGAAGATCAGGTTGAAGAAGGTTTTCTTCATCGCCCGCAGGTTCTCGTTCATGCCGGGGATGCTGTTGACGTGGTTGTTCGACTCCTGAATGACCATCTGCAGGTTGGGGGGGGGATTGTCGGCGACATTGCCGATCAGGTTGTTGTACTCGGCCTGACTGATCTCGCCGCGGTCGAGACGTGTCCGCTGGTCGATCGCCTTCAGCCATTTGTAATGGGCGAAGAGGACCGGCGGCTTGTAGCCCCCCCGCTTCTGCCGCCAGTCGACCTGCGGC
>JACZKF010000407.1 GCA_014860175.1 Desulfuromonadales bacterium
ACGTGGCGCCGCCGATTCCCATCAGCAGATCGACCCCGCTCCCCTCCACCGCCGCCGCAATGGCCGGCGCCACGTCGCCATCGCTGATCAGGTGGATGCGGGCGCCCGCTTTGCGAATTTCGGCGACGATCTTGTCATGGCGGGGGCGATCGAGAACGACCACGGTCAGGTCGGCGATGTGGCACCCTTTGGCTTGCGCCACGCGCCGCAGGTTCTCGGCCGGCGGCAGGTTGATGTCGATGACGCCGCGGGCCGCAGGACCGGTGGCGAGCTTCTCCATATACATATCCGGTGCGTGCAGAAAACCGCCGCGCGGTGCCAGGGCGATGGTGGCGATCGACCCGTTCATCCCTTTGGCACAGATGCTGGTCCCTTCCAGAGGGTCGACGGCGATATCGACCTCCGGGGGCACTCCGCTGCCGACCTTCTCGCCGATGAACAGCATCGGGGCTTCATCCATCTCCCCTTCACCGATGACCACGGTGCCGTTGATCCCGACCGAGTCAAGACAGCGGCGCATGGCATTGGTGGCCGCCTCGTCGGCGGCATGCTTGTCCCCCTTGCCGACCCAGCGGCCACAGGCCAGGGCGGCAGCTTCAGTAACCCTGACCAGTTCCAGGGCAAGATTGCGATCCATGGGCGTCCTCCATGACCGGCCGTGGCGGTCGGTGGCTTCGGAGCGGTAATATGCCACGGCCAGCGGATGAAAACAAGACGTGGATGAAAGCGGTGTTTTTGCGCTGGTTAGTATATGAGAAAGGCTATAAACTAGGTACAGAGAAAAAGCGGAGATCATCAAGTAAAAGGAGACATCCATGTTCGCGTTTCGCAGGAGCCTCGTCGCAGCCTTGCTGCTGAGCCTGGTGGCCGCCCCGGTGGCTGCCCAGGTGCGCAATATATCGCCAGGGGAAGCGAAGGCGTTGCTGCAGGACAACCCCGGCGTTTTTTTGCTCGATGTCCGTACCTTGGGAGAATATCAGCAGTCTCGCCTGGCGGGCGCCCGGCTGATCCCCATCGACCAGGTCACCGGGCGCTTGGGGGAGATCCCCCTCGACCGGCCGGTGCTGATCTACTGCGCGGTTGGTTCTCGCAGTGGGCAAGTGGCCGAATTTCTCTCCCGGCAGGGGGGGGCCGAGATCTACAACCTGTTTGGTGGCATCTGGGGGTGGCGCCTGCGCGGACTGCCGGTGCTCACCGGCGGCCCATGAGGTCCCCGAGGCGGTTTGCCGGTGCCAGCGGGGGGAGACAATGAACCCCTTTTTCATCTGGGCGCACCGCGGGGCTTCGGCGGTGGCACCGGAAAATACCCTGGCCGCTTTCCAGTTGGCGGAAGCAGCCGGCGCCGACGGTATTGAGCTCGACATTCAACTGACCCGGGACGGAGTGCCGGTGGTTCTTCATGACCTGACCCTGGAGCGCACCACCACCGGCCGAGGCGAGGTCGCCCGCTGCTCCTGGCGGGCGCTGCAGCGGCTGGATGCCGGCAGCTGGTTCGCCCCGGCCTTTGCCGGCGAAGCGATCCCCCGCCTGGATCAGGTTCTCGCCTGGGCGCAGGACCGCCTGCGCCTCAACCTGGAAATCAAGGATTCGGCGGCAGCTGCTGCGGTTCTGGATACCCTGCGCGATTTTCCCCAGGCCAACGTTCTGGTCTCCTCCTTTGACCACCCTTTGCTGGAGCGCCTGCGAGGCGACGCCCCCAAGCTTCCCCTCGGGTTCCTTCTGGAAACCCATCTCTGGCGCCGAGGAGTGCAGCGGGCTGCCGAGTGTGGTGCCCAAAGCCTGCACCCGCGCTGCGACCTGGTCAGCCGGCCTCTGCTTGCCGCCTGCCGGCAACGCGCTCTGGCCGTCTTCGCCTGGACGGTTGATGACCGCCGGCGGCTGCACTCCTTGCGGCGTCTGGGTGTCGACGGGGTATTCACCAATCACCCGGCCGCTTCCCGGCAGCTCCTGGGCAGGTCTCGTTCCGGTGAGGCAAGCATTTAGAATCGCAGAAGAATTCGATTGGCTCTTTTGACTCGGGGCGATCTCCATGTTACAGTAGTGGGGCCTTGCGAGGCCTGAGCGCTTTGTGGGTGCGGACCTTGGCCCGGACAGGAGTGTTTCATCTTTGGTTGTCGCCGACCCTCAGCAGATCCGATCGATCATTTTCGATCTCGATGGCACTTTGTATGTCAGCCCTGAAGTCGCCCACCAGATTGAGGCCATCGGGGACGAGCTGGCGGCGGCCACCCGCGGGGTTTCCCTGGAGGAGGGGCGAGCCTTGCTGCGTGGCGCCCGTCGGCGCCTGGCGGAGACGTACGAAGAAGAGCCGACCCTCTCCCGGACGCTGATGGAGATGGGAATCGAAATCAGCGACTTCCACCGGGCCATGCAGGAGAAAGTCACTCCAGAGCGGTTCCTCCAGCACGACCCGGTCCTGTTCGCTCTTCTCGACTCACTGCGGGACAACTGCGAACTGTACATTTACACCAACAATAACCTGCCGCTGGCCCGGAAGATCCTGGCGCTGCTCGGGGTGGAGGAGCTTTTTTCCCGCCTCTACACCATTGAATTCGGCTGGCAGCCAAAGCCGGACCAGAATGTCCTGGAGCGCATTCTCGAGGATATCGGCGGCCCACGGGAGAGCTTCCTCTTCGTCGGCGACCGGCACAATATCGACCTGCGCCTGGCCGACTCCTTCGGTATCCCGACCCTGCTGGTCAGCGAAACCGCCGATCTGCTGCAAATCCACAAGGTCCTCGGGATTTTGCCGTAACCCCCGCCCCCCATTGACTCTCTTGCCTCTTGCCTCTTGCCTCTTGCCTGGAGTAGAATGCCGCCGCTCCAGGAGGTGCGCCAGATGCAACAGAAATGTGACAGCAGGCCGGAGTTGGAAGCCATCGTTCGACGTCGCATCGCCGATGCCGGCGGAATCCCGTTTGTCGACTACATGGAGCTGTGCCTGTACCACCCGCAGCACGGCTACTACATGACGGAGCGCCCACGGATCGGACGGCAGGGCGATTTTTTCACCTCGTCCAGTGTGCATGCCGCCTTTGGTCGACTGCTGGCTCGCCAGTTGCGCCAGATGTGGGAGATCCTCGGTGAAGGGGAGTTTACCGTGGCGGAGCAGGGGGCGGGCGAAGGGCACCTGTGCCTCGACATCCTCGACGCCATCGCCGAAGAGGCGCCGGAGTTCTATCGACATCTGCGCTATCGCCTGGTGGAGATCGGCCCGGCCAGCCGGGGCCGCCAGGGCGACCTCCTTCACCGCCACCGACAGCGGGTCGACTGGTGTTCCCTGAAAGAGCTCGCCGGCATGCAGGGGTGTTTTCTGTCCAATGAGCTGGTTGATGCCTTCCCGGTGCATCTGCTGGAGAAGCGAGATGGTGAACTGCGGGAAGTCTATGTGGTCGAGCATGGCGGCCAGTTCGGCGAGGAGCTGCGCCCCCCCTCTACCCCCCGGCTGGCCGACCATTTTCGCTGGCTGGGGATAGGGCCGGTGGAGGGGAACCGGGCCGAAGCCAATCTCGAAGCCGTTCGCTGGTTGCACCAGGTCGCATCGGTCGTGGCCCGCGGCTTCGTCCTGACCATTGACTACGGCTACCCCGCGGGCGAGCTCTATGCCCCGTTTCGTCGCAATGGCACCCTCATGTGCTATTCGCGCCATACCGCCACCGACGACCCCTATCGGCTGGTCGGCTGCCAGGATATCACCGCCCACATCGACTTCACCGCCCTGCAGCGGGCCGGGGAGGAAGACGGGCTGCAAACCCTCTATTTCGGTGAACAGTACCGCTTTCTGCTCGCCCTCGGATTTGTCGAACAGCTGCTGGAGCTGCAGGCGCGGGAGGCCGACGAGCAGAAAGCCCGGGCTCTGCGCATGAGCCTCAAAAATCTGATTCTGCCCGATGGCGGGATGGGGGAGACGTTCAAAGTACTGGTGCAGGGAAAAGGGGTCGGCGAGCCGTCGCTGCACTGTGCCCGATCCCTGCGCGATCTGCCGCTGCCGGTTGGCATCTGAATCGTAAGCCGCTGCGAGTGGGCAAGGGTTGCACCCATTTTGCCCGACGTTTATACTGAAGCAAATTACTAGGAGGTCAAACATGAAGGACAAGGTACAAGAGGTTCTCAATCTGGTTCGCCCGGCGCTGCAGGCCGATGGGGGCGATGTGGAACTGGTCGATGTCTCCAGTGAAGGGGTAGTCAGTGTGCGCCTGACCGGCGCCTGTGGTTCCTGTCCGATGTCGACCATGACTTTGAAAATGGGGATCGAGCGGACCCTCAAAGAAAAGATCCCCGCGGTAAAATCCGTGGTCCAGGTGTAGCCGCTTTTCTGCCAACAGGGAGGCCGGGATGATCAAGGTGAAGACCTTTGGAGAACCCCTCGAGCCGTTCAAGACCCAGCGGGAATTGAACGAGTTGGACCTTCGCCTCAATGACTTCATCAGCCGCAACAAGATCAGCAAAGTACTTTCGGTCAGCGACACCACGACCCATGAAAACGGATCGACAATCGGCCTGATCCGGGTTCTGGTCTACGACGAATGATCAAGGGTGCCGGAACGGGAGGGGGTCGCCCCTCCCGCTCCGGGCATTAATCCTCGATTGTCCGTTGACTTGCCGACGCTTCGGGATTATATTCCTGCCTGTAAGTTCTCCCTTTCGCTAGAAATTTCCGCCGTTTTCCAAATTGAATAATCATTTCTGGGAGTTCACGTGCGCAGTATCCTTCTGGTCGAGGTCAATTCCCGTGACCGTGAACTGTTAGCTGGGGCGTTACGGAAAGAAATCGGCTGTGTCGTCGTCGATACCCCCACCCCGGAAGAAGCACTGAACATTCTCCAGCGGCAGGAAGTCAGCCTCGCCATCATCGGCCTTCTCCCCCCTGAGGAGGCGGATCTGGCTGTTCGTCTCCAGAGTTTCGACCCCTCCCTCCCGATCATTCATGCCGTCCCCGCCGGCGACCGGCCGCACATCCTCCAGGCGCTGCACCGGGGAGCTTTTGCCTATGTCAACGTCCCCTTTGTCGCCGAGGAGGTGGTGATTGCCGCCGCTCGGGGGCTCAACTGGTGCAAGCCGGAAGGGCGGGGGACGCGGATGCGCCGCAGTGAAGGGTTCCACGGCATCATCGGCTGCTCGCCGCCGATGATGCGGCTCTTCACCATGCTGGAGCAGGTGGCGCAGGACGATGCGAGCACCGTTCTCATCCAGGGGGAGAGCGGTACCGGCAAGGAGTTGGTGGCCCGGGCCATCCATGCTCTCAGCCAGCGAGGCCATCGCAACCTGGTGCCGGTGAACTGTGCCGCCATACCTGACGAACTGCTGGAGAGCGAGCTGTTCGGCTACGTCAAGGGGGCGTTTACCGGTGCTAACCAGTCGAAGATCGGGCGCATCCAGTATGCCGAGGGGGGCACCTTGTTTCTGGACGAGATCGGCGACATGAAACCGGCCCTGCAGGCCAAGCTCTTGCGGGTGCTGCAAGAGCGTGAATTCGAACCGGTTGGCGGGGTAAAGCCGGTTGCGGTCGACCTGCGGGTCATTGCCGCTACCCATCGCGACCTGGAGCAGGCGGTGGAGAAAGGGACCTTCCGGGAAGATCTCTACTATCGCCTCAACGTGGTGCCGGTTACCATCCCGCCGCTGCGCGAGCGCCGGGAAGATATCCCTCTGCTGGCGGAAAAATTTATCCAGGCCTTCAACCGTGGGAAAAAAACCCCCTTTCTCGGCTTCGAAGGGGATGCCATGGACGCCTTGAGCGCCTACCCCTGGCCGGGAAATATCCGGGAATTGGAAAATCTGATCCAGCGCCTCTCCATTTTCAACTCCGGGAAGCAAGTGAACTGGTCGGAGCTGCCGGCCAAGTACCAGGTGCCGCCAGCCGGCACGGCTCTGGAATTCCCCCCACCCCGGTTGGCGGAAACCTCGTGGCCGGAGAACGGGATAGATTTCCATCATCTGGTCGGCGAATTCGAAGACCGGTTGATTGCCCAGGCGCTGGCCGCCACCAGCGGCAACAAGAAGGAGGCGGCCCGACTGCTGAACCTGAAGCGCACCACCTTGCTGGAGAAGATCAAAAAACGGGGAATGAAGGAACTCTGATTCTCCCCGCTACTCACCCGCCTTCCCCCTCTCTTCCTTGGAATGGAAATTGCTCTTCTGTTCACTGACCGTTGCCGTGGCTGGGACCGCCATGCTTGCTGAACGGTAACTCGCTGATTTACCAGCCGATGGACATCCCCACGGCGGTTATTGCCGCCAAAAAATCGACTCGCTGTCAACAAAAGTGTTCTCTAGGGGAGTAACAGGACAACCATGAGGCCGTCTCCTGGATCGCTCGCACCGGCAATTCTCTCCCCCGTACTTGGGGTGAGGACCGAAGCCGTTCCCCGGGTAATAGCCGTCACC
>JACZKF010000408.1 GCA_014860175.1 Desulfuromonadales bacterium
ACTCCCCGAGCCGCATGAAGAAGACGACGATGTCCGCCGCCGGCCATTCGCCGACCGCCACCGCCGCCACCACCCCCAAGGTCATCAGCGTATGGGAGATGACCCGTCCCCCGAGGGCGGCCTTGACGACCTTGGTGAAAATCGGGTAGCCGCCGAGAAGAATGATGACCAGCCAGGCCGGCCACGGCACCCCCTGGGTGGCCGCCTCGAACAGCCCGAGCCACTCCCCCACCACCACGACAAAAAGAACGATGCCGAAAACGGCGCCGAACAGGGTCAGGATCCGCCGGCCGAAGGCGCCCAGAGGAGCGGCGGCGCCGCCATCCGTCTCCGGCAGCTCGAGGGAATAGCCGGCCAGCTCCACCGCCCGACGGATCGCCGGCAGGCCGGTTTGCGCCGGATCGAAGCGGATGCGCGTCTTTTGCGAGGAGAGCAGGACATCCACCTCGGCGACGCCGGGGACAGACTCGAGCGCCTGTTTTACATGGCCAGCACACTCGGCGCAGTCGAGGCCGCGGATGGGGAGGGTGATTACTTTCAACGGCTGCTCCTCGGGTCGGTGGCAGAATGAGAGGGGCCCGCGGCCTGGGGAGGTTAAATTGTCATTCTGTCGGATATCCTGCGCCATCTGCCGCCTTCATTCCATCGTTTTGTAGCAATCCCGCCCTTCTCTTTTGGCCCGGTACAGCGCTTCATCGGCTCGCCAGACAAGCTGCTCGAACGTCGAATTGCCATGGGTCTCGGCGACACCGATGACGGTGAATTTTACCTGCAATCCGCTTATCGATTCATTCACCACCAGCAGCCGAACCATCGACAAGATTCGATTAGCCGCCTCTACCGCTTTTGCCAAAGACATCTCCGGCAAGAGCACCGCGAACTCCTCTCCCCCAACCCGGCCGAGGTGGTCACACTTGCGCATGCAGGACAACAGGGCTTGAGCAAATTCCCGCAGAACCCTATCCCCCGCAGGGTGCCCGAAAGTGTCATTGATCAGCTTGAAATGATCAATGTCGATACTCATCAAAGTCAGGGGGCGACCATATCTTTTGCTTCGTTCGATTTCGCCGGCAAGGGATTCAAAAAAGGTGTGGCGATTGAGAAGCCCGGTCAATGAATCGATACGGGATATCTCACGCAATTTTTCTTCGAGCCTCTTGTGCTCCGTAATGTCGGTAAAGGTCCGGACAAAACCCCCACCCGGCAAGGGATTATGGGTCAGCAGTACCCAGCGAATCTCACCGCGTACCCACTGGGATAATTCAACCTTGAAATACTCCCGGTGAGCAAGTCTGGCCAGCGCAGTGGACCGCATGGCCTCATCCTGACCGGTCTCGTTGACCCAGATTTTGATGATTTCCCGAAAATCTTCGCCGATGCGGAATGTCCCGCCGGAGAGATTGAACAGCACGTCCACCGTCCGGTTGAAAGCCAGAACTTCGTACTCCGGTCCGACCACCACGATTCCTTGCGGTAGGTGATCGAGAACCACATTGAGGAGTTCGGGTTGCCCGGACAAGGCAGTCTCGTTCATGCAGGGATCTTGAATTGGCGGCATTTTACATTCCAGACAAAAAAAATAGGCAAAATCCACAATAAATATCTTTTTCTTGCCATGTCAAGAAGAGAGGTGGTTGAAGAGGGATCGTTTTTTCAGGCCCAGACCCGAAAACAGACGGAAAATCGATCCCTGGCCTGGTTGGCTGCAGACAAAGACATGACCATCGTGAGCCTCTGTCAACAGCTCGACCACGAACAGACCGAGACCAAAACCCTCGCCCCCGCACTTTTCGCCGCGGGCGAACCGATTGAACAGGAAGAGATATTTTCGGGCGGGAACCCCTGCTCCTGTCCCTGCCGAAGCAGCGCCCCACCGCGTTAACGTACCGTCGCCCGGCCGATGGTGTCGGTATCGGTCCCGAACCAGAAACTTCCGGTCCCCTCGTGAAACATCATATTTCGCACCACTCCGCCGCCACTGCCAATGGCGACCGGGGCAGTGAACGTTTCCGTCTCAGGGTCGAAGCCGACGAAACGGTTCGGCATCGCCCCGGTCTCCACAAGCCAGAGCCGCCCTCGGGCATCGGCCCCCATGGCGTATGGTCCCGACGCCCGGCCGCCGGGGGTCAGCCATTCCTGGAAGGCCTGGGTGTTCGGGTCATATCGCCCGAGAAAGCCCTGAGCGAAATCGACATACCAGACCATCCCGTCGGCCGTGAGGTCGAGTCGCCTCGGGCGGGCGTCGCTGCGAGGAAGGCGGATCTCCGTCACCTTGCCGGCAGCCGGATCAAGGGTTGCGAGGGCATTGGTACCAAACAGCACGAACCAGGGTCGGTCCTCTTCGTCGACGACCAGGCCATAGGGGCGGGCGCGAGGAGTATCGATGTCATACAGGGTGATCTTGCCCGTTTCGCGCTGCAGATGACCCACCTGATTGCCGTGCTGAACGGTAAACCAGATATCCCCCTGACTGGTGAAGGCCATGGTATGGGGATCGCGTGCTCCGTCGCCCGGAAGCTGGAACATTTCCCTCTTGCCGGTGTCCGGGTCGATCAGGCCAATGTGCTGCAGCCGGTTCCCCGCGTACCAGGCGCCGGCCCGGTCGGCAATCACCGTATGCGGGCCGGTCCCCTCTTCAAGGTCGTAGCGACGGAATTCGCCGGTTTTCGGCTCCAGCGTCGCCACGTAATGACCGACCTGCCCGACGAACCAGACCTTCTCCCCCGGCCCGTACCAAGGGTCTCGTGGGCGCGTATCGGGCCAGGGGACTTTCCATTCGGTGATCTCGACCGCCGCCCCATTCACTTCGGCCACCCAGCCGGCCAGGGGAGCCAAAAGGAGAGACGCAGCACAGACGACGAAGATAAGGCGGTTCATCGGTCACTCCTTTTCTCGTTAACATCGGGCGCCGGTACACCTCGGTCCGCCTGGGCGAAGACCTCCACGGTACCGGTCTGGGCGCTCATGGTGCTGCCACCCCTCGAAGCGGTTGAACTGCCGATCTCGGGGGTGAAGATCACGCTCACGGAAAAACCGCCGCTCGGACGGGCGGTCGTGATCCGGCACCAGGCGCTGCGTATCCTTGCCGTATCGCGGATGCACGAAGCGCTCACGCCCCCTGTCCCATCGGTGATCGCGCTGGAAGCGGCGGTGGTCATCCCGCAGGTACCGATCGGGATAGCGCCGGTCGATGATCATGCGGCGTTCGG
>JACZKF010000409.1 GCA_014860175.1 Desulfuromonadales bacterium
CCCCATACTCCCCCCGGATCTCCCCCCCTGTCCTCCCGGCGTGACCGGGGTCGACCAGGGCGGGGCAGCCACCTGTCGGCGGGAGACTCTGGAGGAGATCCGCGCCGAACTCGAGGAGTGCCGCCGTTGTCAGCTATGCACCGGGCGGCGCACCATTGTCTTTGGCGTCGGCAATCCACAGGCTCGCCTGGTCTTCGTCGGCGAAGCGCCGGGGCGGGAGGAGGACGAGAAGGGGGAGCCGTTTGTCGGCGAAGCGGGGCGGCTCCTTGACCGGATCCTGTTTGCCATGGGGCTGCGGCGGGAGCAGGTCTATATCTGCAACGTCGAGAAATGCCGGCCGCCGGCCAACCGCGATCCACTGCCGGAGGAGATCGCCGCCTGCGAACCGTATCTGCAGCGTCAACTGGCCGCCATCGGGCCGCAAGTCATCGTCACTTTGGGTAAATTTGCCGCCCAGACCCTGCTGCGTGATGAGGCGCCGATCAGCAGGCTGCGCGGGCACTGGCGTCAGTACCAGGGAGTTGCCCTGATGCCGACCTATCATCCGGCCTTTCTGCTGCGCAACCCGGCCGCCAAACGAGAGGTCTGGGAGGACATGAAGCAGGTCCTGCAGCGCCTGCGCGAGATCGAAACCCGGTGATGACCACCCTGCGCCTGGAGGCTGTGCGCAAGAGCCGCCCCGGCAACGGCGGTCCACCGGTGGAGATCCTGCGGGGGGTCAGTCTGACCGCCCAGGGGGGTGCGTTGACGGTGATCATTGGCCCCTCCGGCGGTGGTAAAAGCACCCTGATGCGGCTGCTGAACCGGTTGGAAGATCCCGATGGCGGGGAGATTCTCCTGGGCGGCCGCAACATCCTCGAGTTCGATCCGTTGGAGTTGCGGCGGCGCGTCGGCATGGCCCCCCAGAAACCGTTCATGTTCCCCGGGTCCGTGCTGGCCAACCTGCAGCTTCCTTTCCGCCTGCGGGGAGAGGCGACCCCGGGGGGGGCAGAGCCGGCCATCGTCCATGCACTGGAGCTTTGCCGGTTGCCGGCCGACCTGCTGCCCCGTGACGCCCGCACCCTCTCCCTGGGGCAGCAGCAGCGAGTCAGTCTGGCCCGGGCGCTGGTGGCCGGACCTGAACTGCTGCTGCTGGATGAGCCGACCAGCGCCCTCGACCGCCCCCCCGGCGACCGCCTGGCCGACACCCTGCACGACATCAGCCGCTCCCGCCAGCTCACCATCGTGATGATGACCCACGACCTGCGGCTGGCCGAGCGGGTGGCCGACCACCTCGCCTATCTGGAGGACGGGCGCATTCTCGAGGAGGGGGTGGCCGCCGATCTGCTCAATCGTCCGCGCAGCGCCGGTCTGCGCCGGTTTCTCGACCAGCCGATGGAGACCCAGGGGTGATGGAAGCGCAGATCATCGATCTCGACCTGACCCGGCTGGCCCTCGGCTACAGCCTGATCCTGCTCACGGTCGGGTTGTCGCGCCTGCGGGGGATCGGCCAGGAGCGGGAGATTCTCTGGGCCTCCGTCCGGATGGTCCTGCAGCTGCTGGCCCTCGGCTACGTGCTGCACCTGATCTTCGCCATCGACCATCCGCTGCCGGTGCTCCTTATCCTGCTGGTGATGACCGGCTTTTCCATTCAGGTGATGGCAGGGCGGGTCAAAGAGAAGATGCCGGCCTTCTACCGGGTGGTCAGTACCGCCATCTTCGCCGGCTGCGGCGGGGTAACTTTCTTTTTTGTCCTGCTGGTCGTCGGCCCCGACCCCTGGTACGACCCGCGCTATCTGATCCCCCTGGCCGGCATGATCATCGGCAACTCGATGAACGGGGCGAGTCTGGCCGCCGAGCGCCTCTCGGCCGAGATGCGCGAGCGCCGCGAAGAGATCGAAGCGGCGCTGTGCCTCGGCGCCAGTTCCCGGCAGGCGAGCCGGACGGCGGTGAGCAGCGCGTTTCGGGCGGCCCTGATCCCCACCACCAACACCATGGCGGCGATGGGGCTAGTGTCGCTGCCGGGGATGATGACCGGCCAGATCCTCTCCGGCACCGACCCGGTCACCGCCGTCAAGTACCAGATCGCCATCATGTTCGCCATTACCGGCAGCGTGGGGGTGACGGCCTTTCTCATTTTGCTGCAGGGGTGTCGTCGCTACTTCACTCCTGCCCATCAGCTGCGCGCCAGCGCTCCTTCCCCCCGGTAATCTCCCGTATAGCCCGCGTTCAGATCTCCAGCACGCTGCCGACCGCCGCGAAGGTGACCCGTGGCCCCAGCCGAGCATGAAGTCTGGCCGCCTGCGCCAAGCCGGTGCAGTGGGAAAGGCCGATCTTCTCCACCCCGCATTTCTGCAGCGCCGCTACCGCCTCCTCGAACTCCGCCTCGCCGGCAAAGCCGAGGTGGGTGCCGCCAAGAATGGCAAAGATGCGCTCCTCTCCGGTCCTCTCCCGTACCAGCCGCAGAATATTGACCAGCCCGGCGTGGGCACACCCCAGCACTACCACCAGCCCCCGGGTCGTGGGGAGCACCAGCGACAGATCGTCCGCCAGCGGGTCGGGCCGACTTCACCCTCCTGGACGACGACCAGAGAGGCATCCCCTGGAGCCAAGCCGCCTTGCCGGGGGACCTCCCCGGTGATGAAGACCCCGGGGCCGATCTCGCTCCACTCGCGCAGCAGCCGGAAACGGGCCCCCAGCGACTCCAGGTGCTCCCGGCGGAAAGGGAGGCCGACGAAACGGCGCTGGAGACCGGCTGTCCGGTAATGATTGGAAAACAGGTCGGGATGGGCGACCACCTCCACCGGGCCGGTGCGGTGCAGCACCTCAGGCAGCCCGCCGGTATGGTCGTAATGGCCATGACTGAGCACCACCGCTCGCAGGTCCTGCAGGTTTTTGTCGAGCACCCGGACATTGTTGATCAGAGCCAGTCCCTGGCCGGTATCGAACAGATAGCGGTCAGTACCCCTCTCCACCAGGCAGGCAAAGCCGTGTTCGGCCAGCAATCCCAGCTGTGGCAGAACGGCATTGTCGCAAAGAACGGTCAGGCGCACTTCCATCGGCAACTCCCTCGGGTCACTGTTTTCCCGGCAGATTACCGTAAAAAAGAGTCGTCGTAAATGGCGGATCCCCCTGATCTGGTCGGAGAAGGCTACAGAGGAGTTGAGATGAAGCTGGTGGTCTGCGGCCCCTGCCGGGAAAAGGTGTCGGAAAACCTGACAATCTCTGGGCGGAATCGTCGCTTCTCAAAATTAACGCGTCATTCCAAGGAATTGCAGCTTTGGAACAACCTTTGCTGTGTTTTCAGCAGGATCAACATTCATTAGGAGGAAGCAAAATGAAAAATCGCCTGTTGCTCATTTTATCCCTGCTGCTCTTTGCCGCCACCCCGGTTCCCTCGGCCGAGGCCTTGACCTACTACTTCAACTCGGCCAACGCCCCATTCGGTGACTGGGGCGGAAGCGTTCCTCCCGGTTACGGCAGCATCGAAGTCACGAAAGGGGCCAACGACTGGATCTATTTCGAAGTGACCGCCAACCCCGACTACTTCAGCAGCGACACCCCCGGCCTGACTTGGGATAAGTTCTACTTCAATTTCGATGATAGCGCTTTCAACACCAGCGCTCTCGTCGTCGACGAAGTGGGGAACTGGAGTCTGGTGACCGACAAGAACGTAGCGAGCTTCGGGCGGTTCGAATTCGGCCTGGAAGGTAGCGCCCTGGGGGACAATGCCACCGATCCGCTGCGCTTCCGGATCGAGGACTCGAGCCTGGATCCGGCCGCCTTCGCCGTTGCCAATGCCGAGGGGTGGCTATTCTCCGCCCATCTCAAGCGCTTCCTGGAGATCGACCGGGTGGATAGTATTTTCCTCGGTGCCGGCCCGATGTCCCCCCCCTCGACTCCGGTGCCGGAACCGGCGACCCTGCTCCTGCTAGGGGCCGGTCTTGGCAGTCTGGCGCTGCGCCGGCGCGGCCGCTGATCGTTGCCTCGCTGATCGAGGCCGGTTCAACGTAAGTCGCGGGCAGGGTTTCGACCCTGCCCGTTTCCTATGGAGCGAAGCATGGAGCAGATTCTCCCCGGAGTCTATCATTGGGCCACCTTCCACGAGGGGATCGGCGAGGAAGTCCACTCGGCGCTGATCACCGGCCTCGATCCACCGGCTCTGATCGACCCTCGGGTGCCGGAGCAAGGGCTGGAGGTGATCGCCCAACTCTGTCGGCCTCAACACGCCTACCTCACCAATCGCCACCACTACCGTCATAGTCCGAGCTTTCGCGACGCCTACGGAACACAGATCTGGTGCCACCGGGCCGGCCTCCACGAGTTCCCGGACGATTCGCTGGTACACCCCTTCGAGCATGGGGATGAGCTGCCGGGGGGGATCGTGGCCTTGCCGGTCGGCGAGCTCTGCCCGGAGGAGACCGCACTGTTCATCCCCCTGGCCGGCGGGGTGCTGGCCCTCGGCGATGCGGTGATCCGCTACCAGGACGAACTGCTGTTCGTCCCCGATTTTCTCCTCGGGGATGACCCAGTTGCCGTCCGCCGTGGGTTGAGGCAATCGCTGCGAAAGCTGCTGGAAGTCGATTTCGACCACCTGCTCTTCGCCCATGGCCCCCCCTGGATTGGCGGGGGACGGGAGCGACTGCGGCGGTTTGTCGACGGAAGCCGCCCCTGAGCTGAAACTGGTTGCCTGAGGGGAGGAATTGAACTATCTTTAGGCGGTCCCGATCGGGACCCTGGTATTTTCTACGGAAGGGAATTGGAATGCGCAGGCGAATGGAATGGAAAACAGTTGCAATTTCTCTGGTTCTGGCCTGTCTGGTCATGGCCGGCTGTGGAGACAGCGATCGGGATGAAACGATACCGGCTCTGACCATCGATCTGCCGGCAGCCGGTGAACCACCCCTTAGCGATCCGGTCAAGGCCGAGACGGTCGAACTCTCCGGAACGGCGGAGGCAGGCGCCACCGTCGAGCTGCGCAATGAACTTCTGGCGAACGTCCCTGTTGCGGTGAGCGTGGAAGCTGGAGAAGGGGGGCAGAACTGGCGTGCCGTGGTGCCGGTCGCGGTGGGGGCCAATCTGGTCACCGTCACCGCCACCGACCGGGCCGGCAACATCCATCTGCAGCGCCTGGTACTGGTGCGTACCGAAGGGCCTCTGCTGACCGCCTTTACCCCTGCAGATCAGGCGACGGGGGTTCCCACTGAACCGGCGATCACCGCCACCTTCGATGAGGAGGTACAGCAGCCGCTGGTAGCGGACTCTTTCCAGCTCCTCTCGGCCGCCGGTCCGTTGGGGCTCGACGCCCCCGGGTACGACCCGGTGACCAGGACGGTGACCCTGACTCCGACCCTCCCCCTGGCGCTGAACACGGCATACCGGGTCATCGTTTCTCCGGCGACGGCGACGGCCAAGGTCATGGATGTCGAGGGGAATGTCATGCTGGAAAAGTCGTGGACCTTCACCACCGCTGAAGTTATTACCCAGTAATTGCCTGCCGCAGCTCGTTCCACTTGATCGTTCCGGCCCCGCCCATTTCAGGCGGGGCTTTTTCGCGTCACACCGGTTCCTCTGCCCGTGCCTCTGGTTCGCTCGCGGGCGGAGATAGGGGGGGCGCTTCAGTAATTCGGTTTAGCTGGAGACAACAGAATGTGGTGGGGTGCCTCAGGGGACGGCGGTGGCGAAGAACTGCTCGTGGGCGGCGGAGGCCGAAAGAGCCTCTTGCAGGGAGATGCCGATCGGCTTCATCAGGAAGATAGCCATGATGCCGATGATCAACAAGGCACCGGTCCAGTTGAGCAGCCCGGTCAGCCACGGCCAGTCGGCCGGAGCGGCGGTGAGGCGAGGGGGGGCAGCCTCCTCTTCTTCCGCCTCGTCGCGTACCATGGCCCGGCCGGCCTTGCGCATAATTCTTCCCGAGGTCAGGAAAATGACCGAGGAGACGAGGAACTGGGGCATCAGATCCACCGACAAAAGCCCCAAGCTCATCATAATGGCGTAGAAGGCCATCGAGCAGATGCCGAGCAGGGTCATGCAGTTGCTGATTTTGGCGCCCATAGATTCCTGTTGATTGCCTGGTGGCGAAGAGCCAAATGAAGTCGATAGTTACTCCTAAAACTAACGGGAAACTCAAAGGCTGTCAAGGTCAAAGGTTTTACCGGGCCCGGCTTCCTGTCAGGCTGTTCGAACCTTATCTCCGAGCCGTGAGTTGGGCTTTACAATCAGGCCGGATGAATGCTATATTCCCTCGGAAAATCGCAAAGATTGCCTGTTTTGTGGCCTCTCGGCCTTTTGAATTGTCGGGATTGAACAATGAGTCAGATTCGGGTTCTCATCGTCGACGATCATCCGCTGGTGCGGCAGGCGTTGCATCAGGTGCTGCAACTTCAGGCGGACATCGACGTCGTTGGCGAGGCCGCCGATGGTCTGGAAGCCCTGGAGCAGATCCGACACCTGCGCCCGCAGGTGCTGCTGCTCGATATTGCCATGCCGAAGATGAACGGGCTGGAGGTGCTGCCGCTGGCCCGGGAGATCTTTCCGGAGATGCGCATCATCATTCTCTCCATGTATGAGAAGGAGGATTTTGCCCACCAGGCCCTGCAGGCCGGAGCCAGCGGCTACGTCCTCAAAGGAGCCCCCATCGACGACGTCGTCGCGGCGGTGCGCAAAGTGCATGGAGGGGGGTATTACTTCAGCTCCCGAATCCACTCGGACCTGATCCAGAGCTATCTGCAGGACAACCGCCGACAACTCCCCCGTGGCGATTTTGCACTCCTTTCCGAACGCGAGCGGCAGGTTTTCATGCAACTGGTGGAGGGGAACAGCACCTCCCAGATCGCCGATACACTTTGCGTCAGCTACAAGACCATCGAAAAGCACCGGGCCAGCATCACCCGCAAAATCGGTATCAGCAACCCCGTAGAACTGGTCAAGTACGCTATCCGCCTCGGCCTGATCGATCCGGAGCTGTGGAAGAGTTGAACCTTTTTCTCCTCCTCGAATCCATTTTGACCTCCAGCATAAGTAGTACAACCCCTACCTCAAAATGGGGGAAACCCCCCATGGACTTGCCGGTGGTCCTCATTAATACTTAACCCGTAACAAACGGAGTTTCAGTGTAGACATGCGGATTGATATGTGACCTATGTTGTAATATTTTAACTATTTGATTTATTCGGCTTTTACATGTTCTGCCAGGGTTTGATTCTAGTGAAGGGAAGGTGCGGAATCCCTTGGTAAAAATCCCGCAGTCGGGTCGGAACGTATTCTATAAACAGGAGGAGATATGATTAAAAGATTCAGCTACTTACTTCTAGCTGCAGCGATGGTGTTCGGCGCCGGTCTGGCGACGACGTCTTGGGCCCAACTGGCGGCCATGGGCCCCTCGATTGAGCCCCACGGTTTTCCGTCCTATTATGAGGACGCAACCGGTTTGCGGCTCGAACCTTGTCTGCCTCCTCCCGCCGGCTTTTCCAGCGTAGCGGGGGACGGCGTAAACGGCATGTGCGCCTTCGATCCCCTCGACTTGGATTCCGACATCAAGGTCGCCGGCGAAATCTTCTGGTGGATGGCAACAGCTTCCATCGATAATTTTCCTGGGGGGGGGGACGCGATACTGACTCTTGGTATTGAAGGGACCTTCGGCGGGGCGGAAGACCCGGTCGATGGCCAGCAAATCACCTTTGGACGGACCCGCATTCGCATCGACACACCGGTGGCGGGTACTTACATTGTGACCCATCCCTACGGGCAACAGACCTTTGTCGTGACCGAGGCTGACGTGCTCGAGGGGATCAACTACACCGCCGATATCGGCGCCGCTAATTTCCTTGACCCCGCCCTTGGTTTCATGGGTACTCTGTCGGCCCCCATCGGTCCGTTTTTGACCTGGCCGGACTATTTGAACGAAACGTTGCTCAAGGTTTTCGACACGGATGGCACCACGGTCCTGGAGCAGTACGTGGGTGATCCCGGTACCCTCAGCCCCGTTGTGGGCAGCCCCAACGGCAATAACTTTTTCCGCGTGCAAGGCCCGGGCTTTACTGTCGAGCAAGAGATGTTCTCTGTCATGGGCAAGGTGTACGATCCTAGCCAGACGCGGATAGTTCGTGAAACCTGGCCGGAAGTGCCGCTGCCCAAGCTGTTTGCCGTGGGTCCGGTCAACCGCGTCGAGCCGCTGATCACCCCGACGACGGCCACTGTAACCGGTGTCGACCTCCCCTATCCGGTCGGCTACCCGATCTGGTATCAGGAGAATATCGGTTACATTCAGGCGCCGGAGGGTGGTGTCAAGCTGACCCTTTGCACCCCCGGCGATCCCCTGTGCATCTCCGATCCGATCGACCCGAACGATGCTGACCAGGTCCTCCTGCGCACCGGCGGCGAAGGTTTCTGGTGGTCGGCTGGCGCCCGGATCGAAGTTGGCGACGACCGGTACCAACTGATTCTCGGCTTGGAAGCGACCTTCGGCGGCGACGAGTCGCTTATCGACGGCCAGCAGATTTCCTTCGGCCGTGAGCGCATCGACGTCGATTTCGACGACGATATGCCGGTGGCCACCTACCGCTTTACTCACCCCTACGGTGTGCGCATTCTGTCCATCGATCCGGCCAGGACTGACCGCATCCGTTTCACCGCCGACATCGGCATCGCCGATCCGGTGGTTGAACTCAATGGGGTGGTTTTCAGCGGCGATCCGGATGGTGCCTTTGTCGGCGCGCTTTACAGCGATATCGGCCCGAAATTCCTTAAATGGACCACTTTCAACGAGAACCCGGCGCTGACCGACCCGCTGTTGAAGCGACCCAACATTGCGAACCCCAACATCACTAACTACTACGTCGGCGACCCCGGCGTGTTGCGCCCGGTTACCGGCAGCCCCACGGGCAATAACTTCTTCCGGGTGGAAAAGCTGGTCAGCGGCACCCCCGAAAACGGAACCTGGGAGCTTGTGGGTCAGACCTCTGACTTCGCCGTGTCGGGGCAGGTGTTTGACCCGGCGGCCCTCGGCTTGCTGCCGGAAATCGTAGCCAGTTCCATCGGCGTTTTCCGCAATGGCACCTGGTACCTTGATGCCGACGGCAATGGCAGCTGGAATGCCGGCACTGATTTCAGGTACACCTTCGGACTGTCTACCGATCAGCCGGTGGTCGGTGACTGGGATGGCAGCGGCACCAAGAAAATCGGTGTTTTCCGCAACGGCACCTGGTACCTGGATGCGAACGGCAATGGTCTCTGGGATGCCGGTATCGACACCGTCGCCAGTTTCGGCCAGGCGGGTGATATCCCGATCGTGGGTGACTGGGATGGTAGCGGCACCGATAAGATTGGCGTCTTCCGCGCCGGGAAATGGTACCTTGACGCCGATGGCAACGGCGCCTGGAATTCCGCCATCGATAGCGTCTACACCTTTGGTCAGGCCAACGACATTCCGGTGACCGACGGTGGCAGTCTGGGGAACCCAGCGACCATCGCCGTCTTCCGCAACGGTACCTGGTACATCGACGATAACGGCAACGGCGCCTGGGATGCGGGGATCGACCTCGTGTTCCAATTCGGCCAGGCTGGTGATATCCCGGTGGTCGGTGACTGGAATGGCAATGGAGACGCCAAAGTGGGTGTCTTCCGCAACGGTACCTGGTACCTCGACCTGGACGGCAACGATGCCTGGAACGCCGGAGATCTCATCTACAGCTTCGGCCAGGCAGGAGATAAACCGGTTGCCGGAAACTGGTAATCACAGTTACAGCTTCTTTTAATGCCGCATCAGGGCGAGTCGATACGGCTCGCCCTGATGCACATACTGTTTTTCACGAATTTCACCGATTTTAATCATTGCCTGTCGCGGTGGCAGCAGAACAGGGCCACGGGTCATATGTCTTGGAGGATTGCAATGATCAGGAAAAGCCACAGTGCCCTCCTCCTTTTGCCCTTCCTTATTGTACTGCACACCTCTCCTGTATCCGCGGAACTGGATGCGGTATCCGGTCTTCAGGCAGGAAATCAGTTGACCGCGGTACCGGCAAATGGCGACCCGAAGGCGGTCGCCGTCAGCCTCGCTAACGGGTTTCCCCTCTGGTACCTGGCTGGAAATGGCGCCAGGTTGGCGCAATGTCTCGATACTTCTGCCCAAATTGCCGGAGTCGGCCCCGTCGACCCCTGTGAGTTGCTGCTGGTAAACCCTCAATTCCCGCCGTCCCTGAGCAATCTGGCCAATGTTCTTTACTGGCAGGCCGAGGCGGCCTTCAATTACGTCAGCAGCCAAAACGGGGTTCTCGTCCCTGGCGGCTTTGCCTTGCTGGTGCTCGCGCTCGAGGGGGCCGGGGCCAATGAGGGGGCGGTCGTTGACGGCAACCAGGCGGTATTCAGCCGCATCCGGTTGCGTATCGATGTGCCGGTTCCCGGCACTTACCAGGTGACCCACCCCTTTGGCACCTTTACCTATGAAATTGCCAGCGCCGGCCAGCGTTCCATCAATCAGACCCAGGATGTCGGCGTCACCCAGGCCCAGAACTTCCTGGCAGCCATGCGGGACCGGAACGTCGATTTCACCAACCCGGCCAATCTTCCCCTGAATTTTCATCCCGCCTTTGACGACACCGGCGCGGTGGTCAACGAAAACGGTGCAACCATCGGCCCTTTTCTGCAGCCTACCTTGCAATTTTCGGTGGAAGACCTGTTGGGCGGGCCAGTAACGGCGGTCAATGGCAACCGGTATCTCGGGCTGCCGCTGGCGCCCGGGTTTTTCCCTCTCTATCAACCTGTCGCCGGCAGCACCTTTGTCCACGATCCCCAAGGGGAGAGTGTCCCGGCCAACTTTTTTCGTATCGAGCTGACCGACCCCCCCCCTGGCTTCGAACTCAATCCTGGCGCCGCCGATCCCCAGGTGCTGCAGACCAGCGATTTTCTGGTCGCCGGGAAGATTTTCAACCATGGGGCCAATCAGCAGCCGGCCGCACCCAGCGTAAAAATCGGTGTTCTCAAGGGGCGCCCGGCCGTCGATATCGATCCGTTCGCCGGGTTCGATCTGAACGACTTCGACCCCGTCTCCGACGATCTGGTCAATGGCGTCAACGTCCACGGCATCGATCCCCAAGCCATCGCTCTTGCCGATCCGGCAACCGGCGTGTTCCGCAATCTCACGACCGGCATGCCTCTGCTGACCCAGACCAGAACTTTGCTCTCCGGGGCGACGGTGCGGCGCTTCACCCGCTCCTCCACGGGGCAGAGTCTGTTTCGCTACTCGGTGCCGTCGGCGGCCGGCGCCGGCTTTTCCG
Organism: Desulfuromonadales bacterium; assembly: GCA_014860175.1. GTDB lineage: Bacteria > Desulfobacterota > Desulfuromonadia > Desulfuromonadales > JACZKF01 > JACZKF01. The sequence goes on from JACZKF010000409.1 coordinate 11,256, forward strand.
ACCGCTTTCACTATGTGCTGCAGGATACCGGCGGCCTGACTTCCGCCCCGGCGGCTGTCGACGTTCTGGTAGAGGATCTGCGGATCGATCAAGCCGACTTCCGGGTCAAGACCGGCAAATGGCAGATCAGTGGCACGACCGATCAGAGCGAAGCCAATGCCGTTCGCCTCTACGCCGGCCCGCGGGCTCGGATGACCGGCGCCGGCGTGGTGCCGCCCGTCGCCACCCCTCTCGTCGGCACGGTCGACCTGGTCCCGCTGCCGGAGGTGATCGATTATCGCCTCATCGTCCAGGGTTTGCCGCAGCAGGACAACAATCTGGAGGTCAATCTGCATGTCGACGGTCCCGGCCAGCCGGTGATGTTTCGTCTGTGCAGCACCCCCAACCGGTTTATCTTCCCCTTCGCCCCGGCCTGTTCGGCGACCGGCGGCGTTCTGGATCTGACCTCGTTCCTGAGCGGTTTCGACCTGCTGCCGGCGGCGTCAGGGGGGGGGGTCCTCAATTTTTCCGACGCGGTCGATGCCATCCTCGCCGGCAAGGCGTTTGTCAATGTTCGTACCACCGCACACCCGGGCGGATCGATTCGCGGTCCGCTGTTTGCTCCGCAACTCGGGGCGGCTCGGGTCAACGCGGAAGGGAAATGGGAATTCCGCGGCAAGGCTGGGGTCATCCCCGGTTTGCTCCCCAGCATCACGGCACGTTCCGTTTTCGGTACCCAGACCTACGGCGCCCCCTTGCGATTGCGCTGATGAGCCGCCGGACAGGGGTTTCCAACCAAGAGAACTTTGAATACTTGAAACCATAGAGGGAAGGAGAAGGATACATTATGAAGAGACGGGATTTTCTCAAGTTCACCTCCACCGGCCTGGCCGTGGTTGCGGTCGGCAGCATGGCCGAATGGCCCATGTTCTGGCACGGCTCCCAGGCCCATGCCTCGAGCCTGAGTCTAGATCGGCTGCGGCTCGATATGGTCGAGGTGGACGCCGAAATGGTCACCGGAACCCTGGTGCCGATGTGGGCCTTCACGGTCAATGATACGGTCCATGGGGAACCTGGCCACGGCCCCCGCATCCCGGGCCCGGCCATGGTGGCGCTGACGGGCGACCGGATCCGGCTGCGGATCACCAACCAGCTTGGCGGCACCCGGGTGCACCGGTTTGCCATCCCTGGCGTTACCCTGACGGTCGATGGTAATCAGGTGCAAAGCGTCGTCGTCCCCCGCAACGATGACGTCGATATCGAGTTTACCGCCCCCGCGCCGGGAACCTACGTCTACCTCGATCCGGAAAACGCCCCGGTCAACCGCATGATGGGGCTACACGGAGTGCTGGTGGTGCTCCCCGATCCCATCGGCAACCGCACCCCTTACCTGAACCCGACAACTAAGATTCAGGCACTGTTTGACGATCTTGGCAATCCCAACGGGACCTCGCCCCATTTCCCCGGCAACCCCTGGGATCCGGCCCGCAACGCCATCTGGGTGTTCAATGTGGTCCACCGGGCCAGGTGTGTTGAGACGGCAACGGCCTCGGCCGCCATCTCGCCGGACCGGTTTTCCCGGACGACGGGATTCCTCCCGGAGTTCTTCACCTTCAACGGTAAAAGTGGCTTCTTCTCAGCCCAGCACAACCATCCGAGCGAAGGGACCGAGATGGTCCATGTCGGCGAGAACCAGACCGTCATCGCCGAACCGGTTTTCGACCTGCAGGGGAACATCTCCATCCGGGGGAACGTCGGTCAGCCGATGCTCATCCGCAACGTCAATGTCGGTGGCATGTGGCATTCGCCGCACATTCACGGCAACCATGTTTATCTGCTGAGCCGTTCCAATTTCCTCAACGGACAGCGTACGCTCCTCAACAACCTGCACATGGTCGACACCTGGACGCTGGCCCCGGGCGACGTGGAGGACCTGCTTCTCCCCTTTATCCAACCGCCGGATATCCCGGCCGAGGCATGGCCCCCCGTGGAGGAAAGATTCCCCCTGATCTACCCGATGCACGACCACAACGAGATCAGCAATACGGCGGCCGGCGGCAACTACCCGCAGGGGATCGCCACCCACTGGCAGATCGACGGTCCCTTCGATCCGACCAACCCGGCGCTCGGGGTGATCAGCGTCACCCGCGCCGAACTGCGGGTCAAAACCGGTCAGCTACTCATCGATGGGCGCTTCTCCGTGCCGAGCGGCATGCATCCGATCTACCTCGATGTGCACGCCGGCGGCCCCAGCGGCGAACCGATTTCCGACCGCATTCTGGTCGGTACCGACGGGCGCTTCAGCTTCCGTGGCCGGTCACTGAAGGCGATTGGCAGGCGCTTTGTCACCCTGATGTACCATGGGGATCACGACGACGGTGGCGAGGGGGAAGGTGAGGCGCACGGGTCGCCCAGCACGCCGACCACTTCCGTGCCTCTCCGGTTGCGCTGAACCAACCGATGAAATCGTATTGAAGAAGGAGACTATAAATCATGGCAATTATCATTCCTCGCGACCTGGGCAACCACTTCAATCCTGACAGCCCCGTGGAACGCGCCGAGTTTGAAGGTTTCGCCTCCGATGTCCCCAACACCAAGGGGATGATCACGGCAGTGAAAAACGGCGATGTCAACCCCGCGACCGGCGCGGTGGTCAACATGACCGCCCAGAGCCAGCGGGCGGCCAAGCTGTTCCGTCCCGTCTTTTTGGCCAAGTTGAATCAGCTGCCGAACCTTTCCGGGGTGTTTTTCCCCACCCCGGATGAGATGTCTGAAGCTTTCATGGCAAATCCCAGCCGCTCGGGGCGGACCCAAGTGGAAATTTTTCGGCCGGGAGATGCCGGAGCCAATCAACGAATCGATGTCTGGAGTTTCAAGGACAACAACGATAGTGATACAGAGAGTTGGCCCGCGCCCACCATCCGCGTACGCGAAGGCCAACTGGTCCATTCCGTTCTGAGCAACAGCCACGGGGCTCACACCATCCATCACCACGGCATCGAGCCGACGGCGGTCAACGATGGCGTCGGCCATCTGACCATGGAAATCGGCGGACATTTCGACGGCGAGGACGGGGGGACCGGCCCCGGTGGTGAGTATATCTACCAGTGGCGGGCGGCCGAAGCCGGCACCTACTTCTACCATTGCCATCGCAATACCACTTTGCACTTCGAACTCGGCATGTACGGGATGCTGATCATCGACCCTCCCGCTCCGGTCGGCGCCGGCATCCAGGCCCCCTATGCGGACGGTGGCCCTGGCTACACCCGGGTCGAAAACAGCGCAACCCGCTACGACAAGGAAACCTTCTGGGTCGTCGACGACATCGATATCAGCTGGCGAAATCTCGACAAATCGTTCGGTATTCAGACGACCAACGGTCAACCGCCGGCCCTGTTTACCGGCGGCTTTCAGAATATCCCCAGTGGCGGTCTGAACGACTTCCACCCTGACTTCTTCGTCGTCACCGGGGTGACGGTCGGCACCAATGGCGTTCTCGAGGTCCCGTCGGCAGCTCAAATCGATCGCAACGAGGCACTGCCGACCCTCTACAATTTCATCCGCCCCAGCATCCTCGCCGGTCAGAAGCTGCTGGTCCGCGCCCTTAACGCCAGTTACTGCACCACGGTGTGGCGCTTCCCGGTTTCTGTCGATGGCACTGTCACCGCTGTCGATGCCCGGACCCTGGGGCATTCGGCCAACGGTTTCGGCTCCTATTCCGAGCCGTTTCGCCTGTCGGACCTCCCCAGCGATCAGTTCGGGTTTCGCCAATTCGAACTGAGCACCGCCCAGCGCTGGGACATCCTCATTGATACCGCCGGCGTCGGCACCCATGAGGTTCTGGTGGAGTTTCGGCACTGGCTGAACTACAACGAGGTTCTGCACACCGCCAGGCTGCCGATCATCGTGACCGGTTAGGCAGAGGAGAGAGTATGGGAAATCGTTCGGCGCTGATTCTTCTTCTGTCGGTACTGTCGTTGTCGGGGCTGTTCTCCGCCCCGGCGGCGGCCCAGACGGCCTTTGCCCCCTTTAACGTGCCGGTCCCCGAGCCGCGCAACCTCGATCGGTTCGTGGTCGATCGCGCCGCGGGAATCCAGCTCGGCAAGGCGCTGTTCTGGGACATGCAGGTCGGCAGCGACGGCATGACCGCCTGCGCGACCTGCCACCACCATGCCGGCACCGACAGCCGTACCCGCAACACCCTGCATCCGGGGGGGGACGGAGTCTTCGGCGCCGACCGTCAGCCCAACAGCGCCTTGCAGCCAGGCGACTTTCCCTTTGTGCAGTTTGCTACTCTTGATGATCCGAACTCGCAGCGCACCGTCCGCCGCGATGACCGTGTCGGCGCCCAGGGGGTAAACAAAACCCGCTCCCTCGGCATCCGCGAGGGGCAGGAGGCGGAGCCGGGGCGCATCGTGCGCGACGGCGATTTCCATCGCCACGGCCGCAACGTGCGCCAGAGCACCGGCCGCAACGCCCCGACCACCATCAATGCGGTCTTCAATTTCGCCAACTTCCTCGATGGGCGCGCCAACCACTTTTTCAACGGCGTCGACCCCTTCGGCCCGCTCAATCGCAGCGCCTCGGTCTACCGCAATGTCGGCGGCACGCTGGTGCCGATCAGCCTCACCGCCGACATGGAAAATAACCCGTACGTGCTCGACAATGCCAGCCTCGCCTCACAGGCGGTGGGGCCGGTCCTCAATGACGTCGAAATGTCGTGGGGGGGGCGTTCCTGGCCCGAAGTCGGCCGCAAGATTCTGTCGCTGCGCCCCCTGGCCAAGCAGGAAGTCCATGCGCAGGACAGCTCCCTCGCCCCTCTGCGCCACGGCAGCGGCAAGGGGTTGGCCACTACCTACGGCGACCTGATCAAAACGACTTTCCAGGCCGAATTCTGGAATGGCCCCGAAGCGGAGGGCGGCTACAGCCACCTGGAAAGCAATTTCGCCCTGTTCTTCGGTCTGGCGTTGCAGCTTTACCAGGCGACGCTGGTCGCTGACCGCAGCCCCTTCGATCTGTTCAATATCGACCCGGCCAGCAACCCCTTGTCCGCCTCCGCCGAGAGAGGGCGCCAGATCTTCTTGAACGTCGGCTGCACCAACTGCCACATCGGCCCGGAAATGACCGGCGCCTCGGTGAGTTTCGCCACCAACCCGCTGGAGGCCGGGCTAATCGAAATCATGCGCATGGGTGACAACCAGCTCGCCAGTTATGATATCGGTTTCTACAATATCGGGGTGACCCCCACCAGCGACGATCGGGGGCGTGGAAGCGATGCCCCCCCGTCCATCACCCTGACCAACGGCCAGCCGATGCCGCTGGCGTTCAGTCACCAGTTCTTCGCCGGCGAGGCACTGCTCGGCTTTGCGCCTCTGGCCCGTCCCGGTTGCGTCAACGATTTTCTGGCCGAGCCTCCGACCATCTGCGACGACATCGCCGTCGCCACCAGCCGGGTGGCGGTCGATGGCGCCTTTAAGACGCCGGGGCTGCGCAATGTCGAGTTGACCGGTCCGTACATGCACGATGGCGGGATGTTGACGCTGATGCAGGTGGTCGACTTCTATGTCCGCGGCGGCAATTTTTCGGCGGAGAACCTCGCCGACCTCGACCCGGAGATGAATCCTCTCGCCACCCTGCGCGGCAACGAGGCGCAAAAACGGGATCTGGTCGACTTTCTGCTGGCCCTGACCGATGAGCGGGTCCGCTGGGAGCGCGCCCCCTTTGACCATCCGCAACTCATCATCCCCAACGGCCACACCGAACTGGTGCCCGGCAACCCCAAACGCACCCGTATCCTGGCCGACGATCTGACCTCGATCGTCATCCCGGCCGTCGGGAGAAATGGCGGCACGGCTCCACTGCGCCCCTTTCTGGGGCCGACGGGGTATGACCAGGCGGTCAGGGGTGACAGTTTTTTCCATTATCAGCACTAAGCTGAAGAATTTGTTCCGCTGCAGGCTTTATTAACAGAAAGGGAGAAACAGTATGAAACTATTCAGGCTCTCATTGCTCAGCTTGATGACAGCGGCCGCCTTGTCCTTGACCGGGTGCGGTGGCAGTGGTGGGGGGGACGCCGGTAGCGAAAATAGTGTCACCACCATGACCAACACCGTTTTCGACACCGTCGAACTGGGCGGTCTGGGTGGCAATTTCAGCGCCGGCGTGGCTATCAACGGCGACGGGATCGCGGTTGGCTATGCCCACAACGGCGCCAATGTCCGGGGGGCCCGGTGGGCCGCCACCGATGCCTCTCCGGCAGCCACCGAGCTTGCACCGCTGGCCGGCAGCAACTACAGCGCCGCCTATGGCATCAACGGTGCGGGCATCGTCGTCGGTGAGTCGGGCGAAACCGTCGAGGCGGTCGCCGATGCCAATATCGTGGCCGTCTTCTGGGACGCCAACGGGGTGGTGACCAGACTCCCGGTGCCGGCCGGCAACGACGGGACGTATGCGGCCTACGGCATCAACAGCCTCGGCCAGGTGGTCGGTGAAAGCGTCAATGCCGATGGCCATTCGATGGCGGTGCTTTGGCACGGAGCCGCTGCTGACGCCTTGGTCACCAGCCTGCACCAGGATGGCTGGGACTTCAGTACCGCCTACTTTGTCGATGAAGACGGCGTGATCGTCGGCGAAGCCAAGCCCGTCAATGGTCCGGCTCAGGGGGTGGTTTGGACTCCGGCGGCCGGCGACACCTTTGTGGCCACTCTCCTCGCTCCCCTCGATGGCGACAGTTCCAGCGTCGCTTTCGGCGTCGGCGGACTGGGGCGCATCGTCGGTGAGTCCGAGGCCGCCAACGGTTCGGTGCGCGGCATCATCTGGACCGTCAACCTCCTGGGGACCGTCGTCACCAGGACCCAGGCCCTTGCCGGCAATACCTCGCTGCAGGCGATCAATGACAACAACCGGATGGCCGGCTACACCGCTGCCCTCACCGGCGGCGACAGCTCCGCCGTCTGGCACGGCGCCAACATCAATGTCAATAAAACTCTGAACGACAGCTTCAGCCATGCGTATGGCATCAACAACAGCAATCTGGTCGTCGGCATGTCTGGGAACCGGGGGTTTGTCGCCAACCCGGGCCTCGACCCGGCAGCGGCCGCCGGTACCATCGGTGTCTACCGGGACGGGACCTGGTACCTCGATAAAGACAACAACAAGGCCTGGAGTCCCGGTATCGATGCGGTGCACAGCTTTGGCCTGGCTACCGACATCCCGCTGGTCGGTGACTGGACCGGGGACGGCTTCAAGAGGATCGGTGCTTTCCGCAACGGCACCTGGTACATCGACTTCAATGAAAATGGCGTCTGGGATCCAGGGACCGATCGCGTTTACCAGTTCGGCCAGGCGGGGGATGTCCCGGTGGTCGGGAACTGGGACGGGTTCGGCGGTGACCGGATCGGTGTTTTCCGCGCCGGGACCTGGTATCTGGATATCAACGGCAATGGGGGCTGGGATGCCGCCATCGATATCCGTTACTCCTTTGGCCAGACCGGCGACAAGCCGGTGACCGGTGACTGGAACGGTGACGGCGCCGATCAGATTGGCGTCTTCCGCAACGGGACCTGGTACCTCGATGCCAACGAAAACGGAGTCTGGGATTCGGGGATCGATCTGGTGTATCAGTTCGGGCAGACCGGCGACCTGCCGGTGGTCGGCGACTGGAACGGGGACGGAGCGGCTCAGGTCGGAGTGTTCCGCAACGGTTCCCTGTACCTCGACATGAACGGCAACGGTAGCTGGGAACCGGGGATCGACGTCGTGTACAGCTACGGTCAGGCGGGAGACAGGCCCGTCGCCGGAACCTGGTAGTTCGTTGCGCCGCATCAGGGCTGGCCAGAAATGGCCCGCCCTGTTTTTTTAATGCACCACCCAGTCGCTCTTCGGTACCAGCTCCGGCCGGGGGCCGGCGGTCAGCTGGACGATGTAGCACCCTTTGGCGGCATAACGCTGACCCTGGCCGAAGCTGAGGCGAGGGTAGGCGGCAACGGCATAGGTCTGATCATTCATCATATCGAGAACATCCAAGAGATAGTCGCGATAAAAGTCGGTTTTCATCATCATCAGGGCGCTTGAAAACTGCCAGACCGCGGCGTACATCCTGGCCTGGATATCGAGGTCGATTTCGGGTATGCCGCGGACCTTCAACCAGCTCTGAACGACGGCGTTGATCGTCCGCGCCTCCTGGGGGAGGCGGTAGGGGTAGGCCAGAAAGACCGATGAACGCGCGGTTTCCGGTAGCATTGGCCACTTTTCCCCTAACAGACTGGCGGCGAAGAAAACCGCCGGCGGCGATCCGGCCTCCGCCCAGCGCTCGAGCA
>JACZKF010000410.1 GCA_014860175.1 Desulfuromonadales bacterium
TTCATCGGCTGCGTGGTGATTATTTTCTTCGCCAAATGGCTGGGAAAGCTCTTTTTGCGGAAGGGGGAGGATTACTACGATGCCGATTGACGCAACGTTTCCTCCTGCCCTGATCCTGCTTGCCGGCGCCCTTTTACTGCCCCTGCTGCCCCGCGGCTTCCGGTCCGTTTTCTCCCTCGTGATTCCCCTGGTCGCCCTGGGCCTTGTCTGGCTGGTGCCGTCAGGAACTCACCTCACCCTGAAGCTGATGGATTATCAGCTTGTCGTATACAAAGTCGATAAGCTGAGCCGGGTTTTCGGGATGATATTTGCCCTCATCACCGTGATCGGCGGGCTCTTTGCCTTTCACGTCAAAGAGGCGACGAAACAGACGGCGGCCCTCCTGTATGCCGCGGGCGCCCTGGGGGTGACCTTTGCCGGCGATTTCATAACGCTGTTTGTTTTTTGGGAGCTGATGAGCCTGCCTTCCACCTATCTGATCTGGGCACGGGGCACCCGGGAATCCGAAAAGGCGGGGATGCGCTACCTGATGTTCCATGTTTTCGGAGGAGGCCTGTTGTTCGCGGGTATCCTGGCGCATGTGGCTGAAACGCGAAGCATCCTGGTGGAACCGCTGGTTGCCGGCCATCTCCTTTCGTCATGGCTGATCCTGGCGGGTGTCAGCCTGAATGCCGCGGTGGTTCCCCTGCACGCCTGGCTCTCCGACGCCTATCCGAAGGCGACGGTCACGGGGGCCGTGTTCCTGAGCGCCCTGACCACCAAGACCGCCGTCTATGTACTGTTGCGGGTTTTCCCCGGCTGGGAAATCCTGATCACTCTGGGCGTCCTGATGGCGCTCTATGGGGTGGTCTTTGCCGTACTGGCCAACGACATCAGGGAGATCTTGGCCTACCACATCATCAGCCAGGTGGGCTACATGGTGACCGGGGCCGGCATCGGCACGGAAATGGCGATCAACGGCGCCTCGGCCCATGCCTTCAGCCACATCCTGTACAAGGCGCTCCTTTTCATGGGCGCCGGGGTGGTGCTCCATACCACGGGAAAAAGCAAACTGACGGAACTCGGCGGACTGGGGAAAAAACAACCCCTTATTCTCTGGCTTTACATGATCGGCGCCTTCTCCATTTCCGGATTTCCCCTGTTTAACGGCTTTGTCAGCAAGTCCATGGTCATTGCAGCCGCGGGCGCTGCGCACCATCAAGCGGCCATGCTTCTTTTGTTGCTCGCTTCCGTCGGCACCTTTCTGCACACGGGGCTGAAACTGCCCTACGGGACGTGGTACGGCGAGGACAGGGGGCTCTCTCCGAATGCCCCGCCCGGGAACATGGTCCTTGCCATGGCGGCAGCCGCTTTCTTCTGCACGCTGCATGGTGTCATGCCGGGACTGCTGTACAACATGTTACCCTACCAGGTGAACTTTGCACCCTATACGCTGCCCCACCTCGTGGAGACCTCGCAGATCCTGGTCTTCACCTTTGTCGCCTTCTGGATTTTCCGGGCGAAACTTGCGGGGGAAGCCGGCATTACCCTCGATGTGGACTGGTTTTACCGAAGGCCCGCGAAATGGGTGCAGAGGATTTTTCTGGAAGACCTGGAAACCGCCTTCAACAAGGTGGATACCCTGAGCATGGATATTATAAGTAAACTTTCCCGGCTCAGCAAAAATCCCATGCTGATATTCACGAAGTCCGGCGCAAAATATTTCAGCCCCGATACGTATCGGCCGGCGATTCAGACTTTAATCGTGTTGGTGTTATTCAGTTTTCTGCTGATCAGTTTCTGGGGATTGTTTATTTGATAAATCCCGCTGCGGCCGTGCTTCTGCCGCAGCCTTGAGTTTGCCTTCTCTACTGCCGATCTCCAGGGGAGAAATTCTTCGTCCGATCCGCTTCCCGGATCTGATCTCCCCACCGCCTGTCGGATTGAATGCCCTCTTCACTCCCCCGGGGTCGGGGCCTTCTCAAGCGCGATCCGGAGAACCTCCAGCATCTCGTCCACGAAGTGGAAGGCGATCTCCTTCCGGACCTTCGCCGGCACCTCCTCGATGTCCTTTTTGTTCCATTTGGGGAGGATGATCGTCTTCACACCGGCGCGGTGGGCGGCGAGGACCTTTTCCTTGATCCCGCCCACCGGGAGGACCAGTCCCCTCAGCGTGATCTCGCCCGTCATGGCGAGGTCCCGTTTCACCGTCCGGTTGGTCAGGAGCGTGACCAGGGCGGTGAGCATCGTCACCCCCGCCGACGGGCCGTCCTTGGGGATGGCGCCCGACGGGACGTGGATGTGGATGTCCACCCCCTCGAAGAAGTCCTTTGCGATCCCCAGTTCCTCGGCGTTGGCGCGGATGAAGCTC
>JACZKF010000411.1 GCA_014860175.1 Desulfuromonadales bacterium
CCTCCGCCCTGGGGAAAGACGACGCCCGGGAGATCGTCTTTTCCGGCTGGGAGGCCGAGACCGCCCGTCACATCGGGACCGTGGCCCACGCCTGCCTCGAGCGGATCGCCCGTGACGGCATCGACCAGTGGCCGACGACGCGCCTGGCCGAACTCGAACTCCCCGCCCGCAGCCGCCTTGGCCAACTCGGGGTGGCGGCCGACCGGATGCCGGCGGCGCTGGAGAAAGTCGTGCGCGGGGTGCGCCACGCCCTTACCGGCAGCAAGAGCCGCTGGCTGTTCGGCCCCCGGGCCGAGGCCGGCTGCGAGTTCGAACTCTCCGGTCTGTTCGACGGCAAAGTCATTCATGCCGTCATCGACCGCACTTTCGTCGACGCCGACGGCTGCCGCTGGGTGGTCGACTACAAACTCAGCGAGCCGCGGGCGGGGCAGGGGAACGATCCCTTCCTGGCCGCCGAAGCCGAGCGCTACCACCCCCAGCTCGCCGCCTATGCCGAGCTGTTCGGCCGCCTGGAGCCGCACCGCCCGGTGCGCGCCGGGCTCTACTTTCCGCTGCTCGACGGGTGGATCGAGATCTCCGTCGACAAACGAAATCCCCTTTCCTGAGTGATCGCTGACAATGGATTGGTCTCAAGCATTTGAATTTTTCATGCGGCCGCTGTTCCATCTGGGGGAAACAGCGGTCTCGCTGGTCAGCGTGGCCAAATTCATCATTCTCGTCACGCTGGTCGTCCTGGCGGCGGGTCTGGTGCGGCGCCTGTTGAACACGCGCCTGCTGGCCCGGCTGCCGATGGGGGTAGGGCTGAAGGATGCCATTGGTCGCCTGGTCGGCTACCTGGTCCTCGCTCTCGGCTTGATGGTGGCGCTGCAGACCCTCGGCATCGACATGACCAGCCTGACCGTCCTCGCCGGTGCTCTCGGCATCGGCATCGGGTTCGGCCTGCAAAACATCGTGAGCAATTTCATCAGCGGCTTGATCATTCTCGTCGAGCGGCCGATCCAACTCGGAGACCGGGTCGAAGTCAGCGGAACCCAAGGCGACGTGGTACGCATTGGCGGACGCAGCACCACCATCCGGACCAACGACAACATCGACCTGATCATCCCCAATGCCGAGTTTATTTCCAATCCTGTCGTCAATCTCAGCCACGGTGACCGGAAAGTGCGCATCCGTGTGCCGTTCGGCGTCAGCTACGGCAGTGTTCCGCGAGAGGTGGAGAAACTCGCCCTGGAAGTGGCGGCCGCCAACGACTATGTCCTGAAGGATCCCCCGCCAAGTGTGCGCTTCATCGGGTTTGGCGAAAACTCCCTCGATTTCGAGCTGCGTAGCTGGACCGATGATCTGGCGCACCGACCTGGCCTGTTCCGCAGCAACCTCTATTTTGCGCTGTGGGAGAAATTCCAGGAACACCACATCGAAATCCCTTTCCCCCAACGCGACCTCCACCTGCGCAACCCCATACGCGTCGAAATGTCCGACGGCCAGACGGAACCTTCCCGAGGAGACCACCACGCCCGGGAAAAAAAAGGTTGACAAGCCATCTTATGCACGGGCTCAAAGGCGTGAAAAAAGCCAAAAACCTTGCCCTGAGACAGTACCGCTCAGCAAAAAGAAATGAGGAGACCATGAACAGCATGCGAAGAAAGGATCGGGAAATCACCACTCGGGAGGCTGTTGAGATCCTCGATGCCGGTGAATACGGAGTCCTATCGACGGTGGGCGAAGACGGCCAACCGTATGGCGTGCCGCTGAGCTATGTGCACCAAAAAAAAAGAATTTATTTTCATTGCGCGATTGAGGGACAGAAACTGGAAAATATCAGAAGCAGCGGAAAAGTTTCCTTTTGCGTGATCGGTAACACGAAAGTGTTGCCGGATAAATTCACCACCGACTATGAAAGTGTTGTTGTTTTTGGTGTTGCGACCGAGGTCAGCGGTCAGGAGAGACACCAGGCTCTTGTGTGGCTGCTGGAAAAATACTGTCCCGATTCTATCGAAGCAGGTAAGAAGTACATTGAAATTAAAGACCAGATAACAACCGTGATCAAAATTGAAATAAACCATATCAGCGGTAAAGCTCGAAGATGATTCCCGTAAAGGTGGGCCTCGGGCATCATCTGCACCCAAATCTGGCCCACCGGTAGAGGGGACAACCGCAGGGAAAGCGATAGTGACGATAGGTTGATTCCGGCTGGGCGGCTGATACGGTAGGAGGAGCGTTAGTCGGCGGGAAGGGAATGGGGAAATGGGCTATCCGGCAGGAGGTCGCGATGATTCATGGGGTTTCTACCAAGCAGTTTTTGCGCGCTCTCAGTCAGGAGATCAGCGACGACAATGTCTTTAATGGCGCTGCGGCGCTTGGCTTCTATCTGACGCTGGCGATCTTCCCGGCGATCATCCTGCTGATGGCCATTATCCCCTATCTGCCCATCGACCGCGTGGACGAGGCGATCATGGATCTGCTGGGACAGGCGCTGCCGGCCGAAGCCTACGACATGGTCGCGGGGGTCGTGCACGAGGTCACCAGCGAACGGCGCGGTGGGCTGCTGTCCTTCGGCCTGCTCGGGACGTTGTGGGCGGCATCCACCGGAATGTACGCGATCATGCAGCAGCTCAACATCACCTACGACGTCAAGGAAGCCCGCAATTTCCTGCGTGCCCGGGCGACGGCGCTCATGCTGAGCCTGCTGTTCGGTCTGCTGGTGCTCGGCGCCTTTTCCTTGATCGTGCTCGGCGGAGTCATCCAGGACTGGATCGGCGCCCAGCTCGGCTTCAGCGGTGCGCTGCTCACCTTCTTCGTCATTTTCCGGTGGGTCGTCATCGTTCTGGCGCTGCTCCTGGGGTTCGCGATGATCTATCGCTATGCACCGAACGTCGAGCAGAAATTCAAGTTTGTCACCCCGGGCAGCATGTTCGGCGTGATCCTGTTAATCGCCGTGTCGCTCGGGTTCGCCATCTACACCAGCAACTTCGCCGATTACAACGCGACTTACGGCAGCATTGGCGCAGTGATCGTCCTGATGTTGTGGCTATACAGCGCCGGGCTGGTGATCCTCGTCGGCTCAGAAATCAATGCCCTGCTCGAGCATTACAGTTCGGAAGGGAAGCGCAAAGGCGAGAAGAAGGAGGGGGGGCGCCGCGGAGGCGACCCGACGGCGCGTTAGCCCTGGGCCACTTCGATCAAGAAACATAGTGTCGCACCCAAGGAGTGCATGCGCGAAGGCACCGAGAGGGGCGGCGATTCTGCTGACGGGAGGAAATGATGGGAACAATCAAGATCATGCCGTGCCTCGACATGAAAGACGGTCGCGTTGTAAAAGGTATAAATTTTGTAAATCTGCAAGATGCCGGCGATCCGGTGGAAAACGCGAAATTTTATCAAAGCGAGGGGGCTGATGAACTGGCCATGCTCGATATTGCCGCAACTCTGGAAAACAGAAAAAACCGCCTCGAATGGGTGCAGAGTGTGGCAGCGGTTATTACTATCCCGTTGACGGTCGGCGGTGGGATTGCAAGTCTGGAAGACATACAGCTGACTCTTTCAGCCGGGGCATCAAAGGTATCGATGAACAGCGCCGCGGTCAAAGACCCCGCTCTGATCAAAAATGCTGCCCGGGAGTTCGGTTCCGAGCGCATAACCGTGGCCGTCGATGCGCGCAGAAACAAGGAGATGCCATCGGGGTTCGAGCTGGTGGTCTCCGGTGGCACCAAGCCGGTCGGCAAGGATGCCATCGTCTGGGCGCGGGAGTGCCAGGATCTGGGCGCTGGAACCATTCTGCCGACCAGTATGGATGGCGACGGCACACGGGCCGGCTACGACCTTGAGTTCACCAAGGCCATCGCCGATGCGGTCACCGTACCGGTAGTCGCCTCCGGCGGCGCCGGAACCCTCGAACATTTTTACGACGGGGTGGTAAAAGGGGGCGCTCAGGTCCTGCTGGCGGCCTCAGTGTTCCACTTCAGGACTTTTCGCATCCGGGAAGTGAAAGAATACCTCCGCAGCCGAGGCTTGAGGGTCGATCTTTAGGTTCATCCCGGAGAATTCCGGGGCCTTGGCCACCTGTGGCCGATGGTGACGGTGTTGCTTATTTAAGCCAAGAAATCTTTAAATCAGCCACATAACCGGTTATCGCGCTGTCTGCCCCATTCGTGTAAGTGGCAACACCGTACAGATACCGATAACTGGGGGCTTCCGAAAGCACTTGTTCATTTGCCCCGGTTTGTGACAATTGAGGCCTCGCCGGATCACCCGGTGCTGGGATCGTTCTTGCTGCATCCATGAACGCCTGAAGGCGCATGACGCCCGTAAGTTGATCATACGACACCCTGCAGTAATAGGTTACGCCAACCTGGATCGGGATATCCGGAGGATGATACCTGCCACCATCAGACATCGATTGCTCTTGAAATAGAGTGATTCCGTTGACGCCCCTGTAAAATCCGACACCAATGCCCGGAGCGATCGGAGCAAATCGCAAGCTATTCCAGTCTGATATCTTGTTGGTTAGCATCCAGATCATGAACTCGGCATTGTTGGATATGCTGGCAAGACGGCACTCAAACTCATGAATAAAATTGCCATTGAAATACCCCGTTCCATAATCGGAATACAGATAGGCTACTTCCTTCTGGCGGGAATTGAGAAATTCGGCTCTGTTGGCGGTAATCGTAAATACCGACTCAGGGTCTCTCTTCTGCATCAGGGTGTAATCGATGAGATCAGTAGAAAGAGGAATGGCGGTGATCGTCACCGAATCACATTGGCTGCTCACCAGCCCGTCATGGACAGTCAGGCTGAGCAGATAGGTGCCGTCCACATCGGCGATGAAGGTCGGCCGGGCAGCCGTCGGGTCCGACAGGGTAGCCGTGCTGGTCGCCGGCCGGGTGACGAGAGCCCAGGCAAAGGTCAGCAGGTCGCCGTCGGCATCGGCGCCGCCGCCGCTCAAGCTGACGAGGCTGCCGGTCGTCACCTTCTGGTCCGGTCCCGCCTCGGCAGTAGGGGCGGAGTTGTGCGTTTCGGCAGTGATCGTCACGTAATCATTCTGGCTGCTCACCAGCCCGTCATCGACAGTCAGGCTGAGCACATAGGTGCCGTCGACGTCGGCGATGAAGGTCGGCTGGGCAGCCGTCGGGTCCGACAGGGAGGCTGTGCTGGTCGCCGGCCGGGAGACGAGAGCCCAGGCGAAGGTCAGCAGGTCGCCGTCGGCATCGGCGCCGTCGCCGTGCAAAGTGACGAGGCTGCCGGTTGCCACATTCTGGTCCGGTCCCGCATTGGCAGTAGGGGCGGAGTTGTGCGTTTCGGCGGTGATTGTCACGTAATCGCTCTGGCTGCTCACCGTTCCGTCATCGACGGTCAGGCTGAGCAGATAGGTGCCGTCCACGTCGGCGATGAAGGTCGGCCGGGCAGCCGTCGGGTCCGACAGGGAGGCTGCGCTGGTCGCCGGTCGGGAGACGAGAGCCCAGGCGAAGGTCAGCAGGTCGCTGTCGGCATCGGCGCCGCCGCCGTGCAAAGTGACGAGGCTGCCGGTTGCCACATTCTGATCCGGTCCCGCATTGGCGACGGGGGCGGAGTTGTGCGTTTCGGCGGTGATGGACACCGAACCGCTCTGGCTGCTCACCTTTCCGTCGTGGACAATCAGGCTGAGCAGATAGGTGCCGTCCACGTCGGCCGTGAAGGTCGGCCTGACAGCTGTCGGCTCCGACAGGACGGCGGTGGTTTGAGCTGGAGTGGAGGTAAATGTCCATTCGTAGGACAACAGGTCGCCATCGCGATCCGAAGATCCGCTGCCGTCCAAGGTCACCAGGCTACCGGTTTTCACCTGCTGATCAGGCCCCGCATCGGCGGCGGGAGGATAATTGTCGGGATCATTGTCATCTGACTGACTGCAGGCGGTGACGAAAAGAAGTACCACCAGCAGCAGGGGCAGAATTGCCAAATTAGTGGAATAGGGTTTTTTCACGATCCTCCTCATTTTCTGCAATGGAATTGACAGGCACCGGTTCTCCCCCCGGTCAGCGTGGGCATTCCCCTGTGCCGGAATCTGGCCGGGTGGGTTTGGCCAGGACCCTCATCAGCCCTCGGGAATCCATCCGGTTGTGCACTCCCATGCGCGGCAGCATGGCGAGGTCCGACCGGCAACTGACATACCCCGGCTCGGCCGTCAGAACAGTCGTAAAGGTGTGGGCCGCGAGCATCTCCAGATGGCCCCTGCCGAAATCCTGGCGGGTGCCGTTCGGATGCGCCCAGCAAGTCGTCCGGTGGCCAAGATGGTGGTCGAGGGCTGTCCGGCAGCCGGAGATCTCCTGCAGGGCTTCGGCCTCACCGAGATGGCTGAGGATGGCATGGCTGACCGTATGGCCGCCAAAGGAGACCAGCCCGTCCGCTTCCATCGCCCTGACGTCTTGCCAGGTCAGGGGGAGCCACTCCTGCACCAGAGGGTCCTCCTCCCTGCGTTCGACCCCCAGACATTCCTCCAGGTCGGCGATGTTCTTCTGCAACTCCCGCGGATGCAGTGTCTTGAGGGCCGTTCTGATGGTGCCGAAGGCGGCCCTCCTCTCGGCTGCTGTCTGCAACTCCAGGTGGCCGAAAAGGGAGGTCGGCAGAGACTGCCGGGGCGTGCGCATCAGCTGATAGGCCAAACGCTCCGGCCAGAACAGCTCGGTCCCATCGATATAGCCGGTGCTGAGGAAAATGGTGGCCGGAATCCGGTACTTCTGCAGCACCGGGTAAGCCCTGGTGAAGTTGTTCCGGAAGCCGTCGTCGAAGGTGACGGCGACGGCGTACTGCGGCAACGTCCCCGCCGCGATTCCCCGGGCCATCTCCTGCAGGGAGATCACCTGGGCCTCTTGGGCAAGCAGCGCCATCTGGTCGGCAAACTGCCCGAGGGGGAGGTGGTTCCACATGCCGAAGGGGAGCGGCAGGTCGACGACGCTGTGGTAGGTCAGGATAGTCGCCAGTTTCCGGTTGCGAAACCGGTGAAGGCGCAGCTTCAGGTCAGACAGGTCCACAGGGGTCTGCTTTCGGGAAAAGGGGATCAGTAACGGTCGGTATCGCCGAGGGCGAAGGCCCAGGAGCGCGGATTTCGCGTTCTGTGCAGCTCCCGGCCGTCGCCGGCGGTCAGGACCATCAGCCCGAGGGGACTCGGCTCCTTGGCAAAACCCATCCACGCAAAGCATCGTCGAAGCCACCCCTCCGACAGGTGGGTTTCACAGGTCTGGCATCCCTGCCCGGCGAAGTAGTCCAGGCAGCCGTGGATGACGCCGCAGGCGGAGGCGAAATCGCCCGGGCGGGCCAGCAGCTCCAGGATGATGCCGTGGCGCCCCCCGGCCTGTCGGCCTATGGTTGCGACCACCGCCAGGGAGCGCGGTACGCCGTCCCGCCCCAGGAGAATGAACCGGTAGTCGCTGACGGGGGACTGCTGATAACGCCAGGTGAGATAGCGCGCGTCCTTGATCACGCTGACCTCCAGAGAGGGGGCGATCTTTTCCCAGAGCTCCTGCCAGGAGGCCGGAAGTTCGCGGCTCACCTCGATATCACCGAACAGCGGCAAGACGAGCCGCCGGAGCCCTTCACTGACGCCCCCCCTCAGCGCCGCCAGACGACTGCGCCGGGCGCAGCAGGGGATAGAAGTCCTGAGTTTGACCAGGCGGGCGCCAAGGTCCGTGTAACCCAGCTTGCCGAAAAGACGTCGGGCCGAGTCGGAGAGGTTGGCGCCGACATTCAGGGAGGATTCGGCGAGCATGGTTTTGAGCAGGCGAAGGGCAGGCAGACCGAGGTAGTTGCGATGGACGTAATAGTCGGTGCCAAAGGAGGCGCACCACGACTCTTTTCCGACTTGCACCCGGGTCGGAACGGCCGCGATGCTCCCGACGATTTCCCCTTCGCTTTTAATCAGCCAGACCGGAAGCGATCCAGCGGTCTGAGGATTCTGCAGATAGAGCCAGCGCCAGCGTCCCTGGTCCATCTGCTTGCTGTTATTAGGAAAGTTCTGCTCCCGGAAGGCAAACAGGGCATTGATTTCATTCTCTTGCATGCGGGAGATCGAAAAAGGTCTGGTCATTGATGCGCCCTCTTCGGTGGGGTGAGCTGAAAAGACGGAAAAGCTTGCGGCTCTCGATCGCCGCATTGAAAAATTTCTCCACTTTCAGGCGATTCCGGTTCCTCATTCTCGCTATTTCAGGTTCCGGCAGTGTGGCCAGCTCCTGAATGGCCGCGGCCAGGCTCTCCGGCTGGGCAGGGGCGACCAGCAGGCCGTTTTCACCGCTGGTGACCAGTTCCGGTATCCCGCCGACCCGGGTCGCTATCACCGGCAATCCGCTTGCCATGGCTTCGAGCAAAACGACGGGCAAGCCTTCGGAGTAGCTCGGGAGGACGAACACGGAGCTTCCGGCGTAGAGTTCAGGAAGTTTCTCGTTGGGAATGGCGCCGGCAAGATGGACCATCCCGGAGAGCCCCTGGTCGATGATCTGCCTCTGCAGGTTCTGGCGCAATTCCCCCTCGCCGACGATCAGACAGGTAAAGTCGGCCTGCCGCTCCCGCAGTAAGGCGCAGGCGGCAATCAGGTCATGCAGCCCTTTGACCGGGTGCAGGCGGGCGACGCAGAGAATCCGCAGTCGATCCGGCCGGCGAAGAGGGAAGAGGAAATCGGGGGGGGAAATGCCGCAGCGCACAACGGCCAGTTTGCGGGGGGCGATGCCGTAATCCCGTCTTACCACTTCCCGGATCTGCTCCGAGACGCAGATCACCCATTCGGCATCGGCCAACAGCAGGCCGAGATTCTGGTAGGGGGTGAGCAGAATGTCGCTGCCATGCAGCGTCACCGAGAACGGCAGGCCGAGCAGATGACTGGCCAACCAACCGACCAGCATCCCCTTCCGGGCAAAATGGCAGTGAATCCGTTCGGCTTGTGACTCACGGATCAGGCGGGCGTAGATCGGGAGCTGGCGAAAAAGGTGCCGCATCGACGGCAGATCGGCCATCCGGCTGCAGGCCAGGATTTTCAGGTAGGCGTTGGGTCTGGTGAGGAACGCCGAAAGGTGACCGAACCCTTTTTCAATGGGAGCCTGGAGGAGATCGGGATCCCAATAGCAGCGCAGCCCCAGCTGCCGGTTGATGGTGTGCTCGACCGCTGCCTGGGGCTTTTGCAGGGACAGGAGGGTGATTTCGGCCCCCAGGCGCTCCAAACCGTGGAGTTCCCGGGAAATGAAGACTTCGGAAACCGATGGGAAAGCATCGGTGATATAAAAAAGGCGCAAAGGTTGCGGATCCAAGGGAGCTCCACCCGGGGTGGAATAGCGTTTGTGGGGAAATGTTCATCTCAAAGATAGCCTTTTTTTTCGAAGTTTCAATTAAAGGGAAATCATTCGCTTCCCGGTTCTGTTTTTCAGCCCGCGGTCGTTGGTGACGAGGGTGGTCCCTGCGCCATGCGTTCTTCGATCTCGCCCAGATAGGCGGCGAGGCTGTTTCCCGTCTGCTCCACCGACGTGCGCAAGCCCCGCTCGGTCTCTTCCAGGCGTGCCAGCACCTCGGTTCGTGTCTGTCTGGAGTCCGCTCCCAACTGCGTTAACTCCGCTTCCAGAAAGTTGCGCAGGGCGGTGAAGCGGGAGGCTTCGGCCTGATCGGCCAGTTCACGCTGGGCCTTCAGTTCCCGGGTATGCTGCCGTGATTCCAGCAGCACCGTGGTCTGCAGGTAGACGGCGTAGGCGATGAACAGAACGGTCAGCAGGAGCGTAATGAGGAGCATGATCAGGCCGAGGGGGGCTTCCACCATCGTCACCAGCAGCGAAAGGGTGGTCGGCGCGGTGAAGGCGGGCCAGTTGACGGCGGTGAATACCGCCAGTAGCGTGAAGACCAGCAGCAACAATACGATGCGAACCGACATGTGTGCCTCCGCAGAAAGGTGATTGCAATTTCGGTGCGCGATGCTGCACCCTTTGGAAAGCATAGGAGGTTATTGGAGTTTTTGCAAACAGGTCGGGCAGGGGGTGTATTTTTTTAAGGGTCGCTGGCCAAAGTATCCACGGTGGGGCTACAGGACCGGCCGCATTTCTGCGGGGAATCTTCCTGGCAGGAGTGCTTCTTTAGCAACCAGGTGATTCCAGATTCCGGATTGCTGTGCTAAAAGTATCGAGGATACAGGGTGGATTTTTGGCTAGGAGGTGCCATGCAGAATCGTGATCGGTTGTACATCGACGGCAGCTGGGTTCCTTCGGCCGGACGAGATCTTCTCGAAGTCGTCAACGCCGCCACCGAGGAGGTGATCGGGCGCATTCCGGCCGGGTCGGTCGAAGACGTTGAGGTCGCCGTGGCGGCGGCCCGTGCCGCTTTCGCCGGCTGGTCGGCTACCCCGGTCGAGGCGCGGGCCGCCTGCCTGCGCCGGATCCAGGCCGGGCTGGTGGCCCGAAGCGAGGAGATCGCCGGGATGATCAGCGCCGAAGTCGGGATGCCGCTGAAGCTCTCCCGGCGCATCCAGGCAGGGCTGCCGCCGATGGTGGTGGAGAGCTACGCCAGGCTGGTGACCGACTACCCCTTCGAGGAGCAGATCGGCAATTCGCTGGTGACCCGGGAGGCGCTCGGGGTGGTGGCCTGCATCACCCCCTGGAACTACCCGCTGCACCAGATCGTGGCGAAAATCGCCCCCGCCCTGGCCGCCGGCTGCACCGTGGTGGTCAAGCCGAGCGAGGTCGCCCCGCTGAGCGCCTTCATCCTGGCCGAGATCATCGACGCGGCGGGACTGCCCGCCGGGGTCTTCAACCTGGTCAGCGGTCTCGGGCCGGTGGTGGGGGAGGCGCTGGCCCGGCACCCCGAAGTCGACATGATCTCCTTTACCGGCTCGACCGCCGCCGGCAAGCGGGTGGCCGAGCTGGCTACCCAGACGGTGAAGCGGGTCGCCCTGGAGTTGGGGGGGAAATCGGCTTCGGTCCTTCTCGACGACGCCGACTTGCCGGCAGCGGTCAAGGGGACCGTCAATGCCTGCTTTCTCAATTCGGGGCAGACCTGCACCGCCCTTACCCGGATGCTGGTGCCGGCCAGCCGCTACGACGAGGCGGCCCGGCTGGCAGTGGAGGTGGCGCGAACCTTCACCCTTGGCGACCCCGCCAGCGATCAGACCAAGCTCGGCCCGCTCGTCTCCGCGCAGCAACGAGAGCGGGTGCGGAGCTATATCCAGGCGGGGGTGGCCGAGGGGGCCGAGCTGCTGCTGGGTGGCCCCGAGGCACCGCCGGGGCTGGCCAAAGGGTACTTCGTCGAGCCGACGGTCTTCGGCCGTGTTTTCCCCCGGATGAGCATTGCTCGGGAGGAGATCTTCGGCCCGGTCCTCTCCATCCTCAGCTACCGGGACGAAGAGGAGGCGGTGGCGATCGCTAACGACAGCATCTACGGGCTGGCAGGGGCGGTCTGGTCGGCGGATCTGGAGCGGGCCAAGGGGGTCGCCCGCCGGCTGCGGGCCGGGCAGATCGATATCAACGGCGACCGCTTCAATCTGCTGGCTCCTTTCGGTGGCTACAAACAG
>JACZKF010000412.1 GCA_014860175.1 Desulfuromonadales bacterium
CCGAAAAGTCGTGGTGAGACGCCCGATGCGCGACAAAGTCAGCAGCTCGTCGAGCAGCATCTGCATCCGCCGCACCGCCTCCTGGATATGGGCGATGTCTTCCTTGAGCCGCTGGCGGTCGCCGGCGGCCAGATCTTTTTCGAGCAGCCCGAGGAAGCCGCGGATGGTGATCAGGGGGCTTTTCAGGTCGTGGGAGACGGTGTAGGTGAAGCGCTCCATCTCGGCGTTTTTCGCCTCCAGCTCGGCGATGAGCCGCTCGCGCTCCTCCTCGGCCTGACGCCGCTCGCTGATATCGCGGATGATGCCGGTGAAGATGCGCCGGTTGCCGACCCAGGCTTCGCTGACCGCCAGCTCCATCGGAAAAGTGGAGCCATCCTGGCGGCGGCCGACGACCTCGCGACCGATGCCGATGATCTTGCGGATGCCGGTGGTCAGATAATTGTGCAGATAACGGTCGTGTTCGCTGTGATACGGCTCCGGCATCAGCATGTTGACCTTGCGCCCGACGACCTCGCCGGCACGGTAGCCGAAAATCCGCTCCGCCGCCCGGTTGAACGACTGGACGATCCCCGTCTCGTCGATGGTGATGACCGCATCGACTACCGTATCGAGTACCGCCATCAGCCGTGAATCGCTCTCCCGCCGCTCGAGCCGGGGGTCCCATTTTCGCTCCGGTGCCATCGGTTTCCAAGTCCCTATGCCTGTCGTACCAGTTGATTAATCATATCACGCCGGGGAAGTACCGACGGAGGGGGTACTTCCCCGACTTTTAAAAAAAATTAAATTTAATGGGAGCCTTGAAATTGGTCACACGGCAAATAGAATCCAATTAAATATTTAAAATTAAAGTTCACAAGGCCATCCTATTTTTCAGCGGAACTGGGGTAACTGCGGTGCTCCGGGCGCCATCTGCCTGCCCGGAGAGAGGGGGTGCGACCAAAGACGACAAGGAGCGCGTTCACGTGTGCAAATGGAAATCCACTGCTGTTGGCGAAGGAGACGAAAAAATGAATAGACGCCGATTGTTGACCATTGTGGGATTAATTGTCAGTCTGACGATTCTTGTCGGGGGGGGCGTGGCGCAAGCGGCCCAGGACCCGCCGAAAAAAGGGCGAGTGACGCCGGCCGACCGGCAAGCCGCCGCCGAGCGCGCTGCCGCCAGTGGCTTCACGCTCGAAACCCTTGGGATGGCCCAAATGGCAATGCCGGGGATGGCGCCGCGCTATTTCAGTCATCCCAATTATGCCAACAGCCCGCTGCCGATCGCCACCACCGATCCGGTCAACGGCACCGTCATCATTTCCGGCGGGCTGCGCAAGTTCATCAATGAACTGCCCGGTCTGGGCGCGGCAGGTGCCAACAATCTGGGCCAATACATCTCGGTAGCCGTCCCGGATACGACCACCTATC
The DNA here is from genome assembly GCA_014860175.1 of Desulfuromonadales bacterium. GTDB lineage: Bacteria > Desulfobacterota > Desulfuromonadia > Desulfuromonadales > JACZKF01 > JACZKF01. The sequence continues at coordinate 1,411 of JACZKF010000412.1, forward strand.
CCGGTTCGCACTATTACGAGATCGCGGTCGTTGAATATACCAGGCAGATGCATGGCGACCTGCCTCCGACCAAGCTGCGCGGCTATGTCCAGTTGGAGACCGCCGTCATCCAGGGAAGTCATTATGACCTTGGCAATGGCTACTTCAGCGTCGACCCGCCCCAATACCTGGGGGCGACGATTGTTGCCACCAAGGACACCCCGGTGCGGATCAAGTTCCACAACCTGCTTCCGACCGGTGCCGGTGGCAATCTGTTTCTTCCGGTCGACACCACCGTCATGGGGTCGGGCAACGGCCCGCTCATGGATATGGCCATGGGTGAACCCGACCCGCAGAATCCGATGTGCGGCATGAATCCCAAACCGGCGGAATGTTTCACCGAGAACCGCGCCACCTTGCACCTGCACGGCGGCATCTCGCCGTGGATCAGTGACGGCACCCCACACCAGTGGATCACCCCGGCCAACGAGAACACCCCTTATCCGCAGGGAGTCAGCGTGGTTCCGGTCCCCGACATGGGCGACTCCGGCGACCCGAAGGATGGGGTGATGACCTTCTACTACACCAACCAGCAGAGCGCCCGACTGATGTTCTACCATGACCATGCCTGGGGGATCACCCGCCTGAACGTCTATGCCGGTGAGGCGGCCGGCTATCTGCTCAGGGATGCCACCGAGCAGGCGCTGCTGGCCAACGGCATTATCCCCGCCGCCGAGATCCCGCTGATCATCCAGGACAAAACCTTCGTGCCGAGCATGGAACAACTCGCCGTGCAGGACGAAACCTGGGACATGGTCCGCTGGGGCGGCACCGGGAGTCTGTGGCTGCCGCATGTTTACTCCCCGGCGCAAAATCCGGGCGATGCCTCTGGGGTGAATCAGTTCGGCCGTTGGGCCTACGGGCCGTGGTTTTGGCCCCCCACCAGCAGCATCGAATATGGACCGATCCCCAACCCCTACTACGATCAGAGCTGCAACCCCGACGAGACCTGGTGCGAGCCACCGATGATGCCGGGCACCCCGTTCAACTCCATGGGGATGGAAGCCTTCATGGACACCCCAGTAGTCAACGGGACGGCCTATCCGACCCTCACCATTGACCCGAAACCATACCGCTTCCGCGTTCTGAACGCGGCCAACGACCGGTTCTTCAACCTGTCGCTCTATCGGGCCATCGACGCCAATGGCGCCCCGTGCGACGCTACCAATGCCGACCCCGCCGTAGAAAGCACCGGTGAGGCCTGCACCGAGGTGGCATTGAATCCGGCCGAGGTCGCTGCCGCCCTGCTCGACCCGGCAGGAATCTTTCCGACGCCGGTAGCCGGCGGTGAAGGACCGAACTGGATCCAGATCGGCAATGAGGGGGGCTTCCTCCCCACCCCGGTGATCATCCCGCCTCAGGCCACCACCTGGGTGACCGACCCGACCGTCTTCAACGCCGGCAACGTCGACCAGCATTCGCTGCTGATCGCCCCGGCCGAGCGCGCCGATGTCATCGTCGATTTCTCGGCTTACGCGGGGCAGACGCTGATTCTGTACAACGACGCCCCGGCGGCCTTCCCGGCGCGCGATCCACGCTACGATTACTACACCGGCAATCCGGACTTGACCGAAATAGGCGGGACCCCGCCGACTCTCCCCGGCTATGGGCCGAACACCCGCACCGTCATGCGGATCAAGGTGAATGGCGGAACCGGGGAAAGCTTCAACCTGACGGCACTCCAGAATGCGTTCCAACACCAGACCAACGACCCGGCGACCCCGGTCGATGACGTCCCGAGTGCGTTCGAGACGTCGCAGAATCCGATTATCGTCGGCCAAAGCGAGTACAACTCGGCCTACGGGAGCAGCTTCCAGAACAACGGGCCGCTGAACGGCACAGTGCAGATTTTCGAAACGGCACTGACCTTCAACACGCTGCTGGGCAATATCCTGACCATGCCGCTGCAGCCGAAAATGATCCAGGACGAGATGGGTGAGGCCTTCGAACACGCCTACGGGCGCATGAGTGGTTTCCTCGGGGTGGAAACGCCCAACGCCCAGGCTGGGTTGCAGAACATGATCCTGCACCCCTATACCTTCCCACCCACCGAGGTCCTCAAGGGTATCGTGGTCCCAGTCGATGCCAATGGGAGTTTGATTGTAGACCCGATCGCCACGGCGGATGACGGGACGCAGATCTGGAAAATCACCCATAATGGCGTCGATACCCATCCGATCCATATCCATCTGTACGAGGTGCAACTCCTCAACCGGGTCGGCTGGGACGGCATCATCCGCAAACCCCACCCCAGCGAGTTGGGGTGGAAGGATACCGTCCGGGTCAGCCCGCTGGAGGACACCATCATCGCTCTGCGACCGGTCCTGCCGCACCTTCCTTTCGATCTGCCTAACAGCATCCGCCTGATCGACCCATCGATGCCGGCAGGGGCCTACATCGCCAACACCACCGCGGCGGAGGCCGCAGGGCTGCCGATTTTTGCCTTCGCCCCCAATGGCGAGCCGATCGATATCGTCAACCATTACGTCAACTTTGGCGCCGAGTACGTCTGGCACTGCCACATCCTGAGCCATGAAGAGATGGACATGATGCATGCACAGGTGGTGGGTCTGGCGCCCAGGGAACCTTCCGACCTCACTGCGGCGCGTGCCGGCAATGGTTCCAATCGCCGGGTGCTGCTGAACTGGTTCGACAACTCCAAAAACGAAACCGCCTTCAGGATCGAGCGCGCCTTGAATTCTAATGGCCCGTGGACCGAGTTGGCGACGCTAACCTCCACCACTGGGCCGACAACCGGGGCTGTTGCCTATATCGATCCGATCGGCAACACCAATCAGACCTTCTACTACCGGGTGCTGGCCAACAACCTGGTCGGGGACACCTGGGACTACTCTGACCCCAACCTGAATAATGGTGCGAGCTTCCCCACCCTGCTGCTGGCCTCGGCCTACTCCAATGTGGCCACTTTTGGTACCGCCACGACAAATACTCCGGCGCCCCCCAGCAATCTGACCGCGACGCTGCAACCCGGCCCCCAGGTCCTGCTGGCCTGGACCGACAATGCCAACAACGAGACCGGGTTCGTCATTGAACGAGCCGTCGGCAACGGGGCTTTTGCCGCCTACGCGACGGTGGGGGCCAGGAACAACACCGGCAGCGTTAATTACACCGACACGGCTGTGGTGCCTGGCAGCAGCTACACGTACCGGGTGATGGCGCAGAATTCGGCCGGCTCGTCGCCTTACTCCAACGTGAGCAGCGTCTCCCTGACGGTGCCGCAGGCTCCTTCCAGCCTGACGGCGGGCGCCGCGCGTCAGGGGGGTAATGCCAGGATCACTTTGACCTGGGTGGACCACGCCAACAACGAAACCGGCTTCATCCTCCAACGGGCCACCGATGCGGCTTTTACCGCCAACCTGGTAAGCACAACCCTCGCCGCCAACGCCACCACCTTCAACACCGGCAACGTGGCGCGCAATACCGCCTACTATTTCCGGATTCAAGCCATCAATGGGGCCGGACCTTCGGCCTGGGTAAACGCGACGCCGTTCCCTATCACCACGCCGTAAAGAAGCCTGCCATGGGGGGAGGGAGCATCTCTCCCCCCGCTTCATTTTCACAGATGCGCCAATCATCAGTACAGGAGGAGATATGTACCTCAACAAGATACTGATTGCCGGCTTTTTAACCGTCGCCTTGGGCGGTATGGTGGCGGCCGCCGAATTGTCCCCGGTCGAGAATCTGGGGAAACAGCTGTTCTTCGACGCCTCGCTCTCTAATCCGCCCGGCCAGTCGTGCGCCGACTGCCATGACCCCACCACCGGCTGGACGGGACCCGATTCGGCTATCAACGCTGCCGGGGCGGTGGAGCCGGGCACCATCCACACCCGCTTCGGCAACCGCAAACCGCCGACTTCGGCCTATGCCGGCTTCACCCCCCTTCTCCATCAGACCATGGGTGGCGGTGGGA
>JACZKF010000413.1 GCA_014860175.1 Desulfuromonadales bacterium
GGCTGATCCTCGGCAAGACCTCGTCCCATGACAACGAACACGACAACCGCTATACCCGCTCGGCGGCCGAGTTCCGGCTCTGGACCGAGCAGGGGGTGCTGCAGCGCGATGCCGCCCCTTCCATCTACCTGTACGACCAGATCTACCCCAACGAAAACGGGGAGATGATGGTACGCAAGGGGTTCATTGCCCTGGCCCGGCTGGAGGACTTCTCCTCCGGGGTGGTCAAGCCGCACGAGAAGACGCTGGCCGGCCCCAAGGCCGACCGGCTGCTGCTGACCCGCGCCTGCGGGGCCAATTTCAGCCCGATCTTCTCCCTCTACTCCGACCCGTGCTGCGTTCTGGAGTCGCTCACCCGCAAGGCGAAGGAGCAGCCGCCGGAAGTCGAGGTCGCCGATGACGACGGAGTGATCCACCGCCTCTGGCAGGTGACCGACCGCAATATCATCGCCAAGGCTCAGGGGCTCCTCGACAACAAGCCGCTGTTCATTGCCGACGGCCACCACCGCTACGAGACGGCGATCAACTACCGCGACGAGATGCGGGTCCGGCACCCCAATTTCACCGGCAAAGAGACCTTCAACTTCGTCCTGATGTACTTCGCCAACATGGAAGATCAGGGGATGCTGATTTTCCCCACCCATCGGCTGGTCCACGGGTTGGGGAAGGTTCACCCCGGTTCGCTGGTGTCGGAGTTGGATCCCTACTTCGAGGTGGAGGAGAAACGCTTCGACCCACACTCTTCCGAGCAGCGCCAGGCGATTCGGGAAGCGTTGCGGAAAAAAGGGGAGAAGCGCCATGCCCTGGCTCTGTACGCCGGCGGCGACCGTGCCTGGCTGCTGACCCTGCGCGACGACAAGAGCATGGACCGCTTCTTCGACCCCAAAGCCCCCAAGGCGCTGCGCACCCTCGACGTGTCGATCCTGCACCGGTTAATCCTGGAAGAGATTCTGAAGATCACCCCGGAGGCGCAGGAGCAGCAGACCAACCTGAAGTACGTGAAGAGTTTCGACGAGGCCTTCGAGCGGGTGCAGGCCGGGGAAGCCCAGCTCGCCTTCCTGATGAACCCGACCCGGATGAACGAGGTGCGCGACGTGGCCAACGCCGGGGAGAAGATGCCGCAGAAGTCGACCTACTTCTACCCCAAACTCTACACCGGGCTGGTGATCAACCGCATTGTCGAAGGGGAGATGGTGACGGAGTGAAGGGCGGTAGAGGCAGAGGTGTAATGGGTAATAAGTGATGGGTAATCGGTTAACTTCTTCACCCCGGCCAACCGAGGGGGACAGTCCCTTTAAGGGGACAGTCCCCATCCACTGCGCTGGATGCGCTGCTGCATAGGAAGGGGATTCAATTGGAAATAATTGGTATCGATATCGGATTCGGGTTTACCAAGGCGACCAGCAGTCGGGAGTCGCTGGTGTTCAAATCGGTCCTTGGCGAGGCGACGGAAATCCAGTTCCAGGAACATCTGCTGGTGGATGGCGGCGGCGACGATCATCTGCAGCTCGAAGTCGACGGCAAGGCGTATTTCATCGGGGAGCTGGCCGAGCGGCAGAGCAACGTCCGCTTCTTTACCCTCGACCAGGCCCAGTTCATCAGCAGCTCGGCCAAGGCGCTGGCCCTGACCGCCGCCGCCCGTCTGGTCGGCAGCCATCTGCCGATCAATCTGGTGACCGGCCTTCCCATCGGCCACTACCGCCAGCACAAGGACGAACTCGCCCGGCTGCTGCAGGGGGAACATAAAGTGGCGCTGGTCGACGGCGCCGGCAAGCGGCAGGAGAAGACTCTCAACATCAACAAGGTGCGGGTCATCCCGCAACCTTTCGGCTCCCTGTTCAACGCCATGCTCAACGATCTGGGGGAGGTGGGGGACAAGCGGCTGGTGAAGGAGAAGATCGGCATCATCGATGTCGGTTTCCGCACCTCCGATTACACCATCTCCGACAAGATGCGTTACTCCGAGCGCGGCAGCCGCACCACCGACTCGGGGATCGCCCGGGCCTTTACCGTCATCGCCACCAAGCTGCGCGAGAACAGCGGCGTCAACGTCGAGCTCTACCGGCTGTTCGAGGCGGTCGATCGCGGCGCGATCAAGATCCGCGGCAAGGAGTACGAGCTCAAAGCCCTCACCGACCAGGTCTTCGGCCAACTGGCGGCGGCCATCGCCAACGAGGTCGACCGCTTGTGGGCCGACGACTGGGACATGGATGCGATGGTGATTACCGGCGGCGGCGGGGCCGTCCTGGCCAAGTACCTGCAGCCGCTGCTCAAAGGACACGTCCTGCCGATCGACCCGGCCAAGGACGCCCGGCTCTACAACGTCCAGGGCTACTGGAAATTCGGCAAGCATATTTGGGCTAAGGGTGTAGTACCATCACCTACCTAGAGGGCGGATGAAAAGCACCCGTCTGCGGCGTTGCCCTCGCCCTTCGACAACGACGTACCTTACGGTACGCCTTATGCCTCAGGACTTCGGGCGCCTTGCATACGGGCACTTTTGATCCGCCCGGGACGTTACTGGGCGGGGCGGATGAAAAGCACCCGTCTGCGGCGTTGCCCTCGCCCTTCGACAACGACGTACCTTACGGTACGCCTTATGCCTCAGGACTTCGGGCGCCTTGCAGCCGGGCACTTTTGACCCGCCCGGGACGTTACTGCGCGGGGGCGGATGAAAAGCACCCGTCTGCATCCTCCGGCGCAGACAAACTGTCGATGGGGCAGAAGGTTTTTTGCTATAGTGGCTGCACAGGCTCACTTCACCTAGGAAGAAATTGCCATGTCGGTGACCCCCGCAGCACTCGTCGGTTTTCTCGAAAAGCAGGCCCCCCGCCCCCTGGCCGTCGGTGAAATTCTCGCCGGCTTCGGGGAACTCTCCCGCAAGGATCGCCAGGAGGCCGGCCGTCTGCTCGAGGCGATGACCCGCGAAGGGACGCTGGTCAAGCTCAAGGGGGACCGCTACTCCCTCCCGCGTCAGGTCAATCTCGCCATCGGCAAAGTCACCGCCCATCGCGACGGCTACGGGTTCGTCGCCCGGGAGACCGGAGAGGACCTGTTCATCCCGGCGCGCTACATGCGTGAGGCGATGGACGGTGACCGGGTAGTGGCCCGGGTCGAGCCGGGGTGGCGCGGCGGCAAGACCGAAGGGCGGATCATCCGGGTGCTGGAACGGGCGCATCGCACCACGGTCGGCCGCTACGAGGAAGGGCGGCATTTCGGCTACGTGGTCGCTTCCGATCCGCGGCTGACCCATGACCTGTTCATCCCCGCCGACGCCACCCTGGGGGCCGTCAGCGGCCAGATGGTGGTCGCCCGCATCGAGGTCTATCCGACCAAGAACCGCAACCCGGAAGGGAGTGTGGTCGAGATCCTCGGCGCCCCGGACGATCCGGAAGTCGAGATTCTCACCATCGCCCACAAGTACGCTCTCCCCTACCGCTTCCCCGGCGAGGTGCTGGAGGCGGCGCAAAAGATTCCGGAGACGGTGCAGGAAGCCGAACTGGTCGGCCGCGAGGATCTGCGCCAGCTGCCGCTGGTCACCATCGACGGCGAGAGCGCCAAAGACTTCGATGATGCGGTGGCGGTCGCCGAGGAAGGGAAGGGGGGGATTCGCCTCTGGGTCGCCATCGCCGACGTCGGCCACTACGTCGCCGAAGGGGATACCATCGATCAGGAGGCGCTCGAGCGCGCCACCAGCGTCTACTTCCCCGGCAGGGCGATCCCGATGCTCCCCGAGCGGTTGAGCAACGGTATCTGCTCCCTCAACCCTGGTGTCGACCGGCTGGCGATGGTCGCCGAAATGCTCTTCGACCGGGAGGGGAGCCGCGTCGACAGCCGCTTTTACCCGGCGGTGATGCGCAGCCGGGCCCGCCTCACCTACACCGAAGTGCGCGATGTCCTGGCCGGGGAGCCGGCGACGGTCGCCCGTTACCTCCCCCTGGTGCCGCAACTGCAGCTGATGGTCGAGTTGAGCGACCGGCTCACCGCCATGCGCCGGCGCCGCGGCAGTCTCGATTTCGACCTCCCCGAGGCGGAAGTGATCCTCGACCTGACCGGCAAGCCGGAGAACGTCGTGCGGGCCGAGCGCAATCTGGCGCACCGGTTGATCGAAGAGTGCATGCTGGCGGCTAACGAAGCAGTCGCCACCTTTCTGACCAACAAGCAGGCGCCGCTCCTCTACCGGGTGCACGAGCCGCCCAATCTGGAAAAGCTGCAGGCCTTTCAGGAGTTCATCGCTCACTTCAACTACGGGCTGGTGATCGAGCAGCCGCTCGACCCGCGTCGGCTGCAGCAGCTGCTGGCCCAGGCGGCAGGGAAGCCGGAAGAGCGGATGATCAACCAGGTGCTGCTGCGCAGCATGAAGCAGGCCCGCTACGCCGATGAGAACGTCGG
>JACZKF010000414.1 GCA_014860175.1 Desulfuromonadales bacterium
TCCTGGCCCAGCGCTTCGTTCACCTTGGCCAGGATTTTCGGTTTGAGCAGCTGCAGTTGCTGCATCCAGGCCGCCTGCTCGACCCGCACCTCGAGCACCCCTTCGCGGATGCGCACCGGTCGGGCGCGGGCGGCGATCTGGGGGCCGACGGCCTGATCCCAGATCTGCCAGGCGCGATATTCCTTCATCTTCGCCTCCAGCCCCTGCCGCCGGAGCAGATCAAGGACCAGTTCGCCGGTGGTAGCCGCCTTGCGCATCGCTGGCCGCTTGCCGCTCACCGCCGCCTCCGCCGCTGCAGGCGGCCGCCGAGGATCTGGCCGGCGACGGCGAAGGCGATGGTCGGGGGAACGGCGGGCCAGCCGAAGCCGTACCCGAGGCGAACGGCCAGAATCAGCGGGATCGACAGATGGATGTAGAGGAACCAGCGGTAGGAGTAGCGTCTGGAGGCTTCGCGCAGATAGCCGAGGGGGATGTTGGCCAACAGGGCGATGGCAAAAAGATTAGTCAGATTGAAGGCGTCCTGGAAGGCCAACCGCAGATCCTCGTGGGAGCTAGGAAAAACTTGGGCAAAGGGATATAGTCTACTTCTCCTCTCCTGGATATGTCAATGAGAGAGCTTGCGCCTGGCTGGCAGTCGTGGCATGATTGGGGTCTTGTCCAGCCGGGGGTCGGAATAAAAATGGTGCGGGAGAACGATCTGGTGGCGATCTTTCATTCGATTCACCGGGTGATGCAGGCAGAAAAAGCGCTGAAGCTGGCCGGTGCCGATTTCCTTCTCATCCCGGTCCCCCGCCAGTTGGCCTCCGACTGCGGCCTGGCCATCCGCTATGCACCGGCAGAGCGGGTACGTGTCGAGGCGGTCCTGCAGCAGGAGAATCTGCAGCCGGTGGAGCTGTTCTGCCGCGAGCAAGGAGCTTATCGGCGACTTTGAGTCCCGTATTGGCGGGGTTTTCCCTTGACAAAGAAAAAGTCGATAACTATAGTCCCTATTTTGCGGCAACCACCGGCCGACTGCGGAAACCTGCATGTTTGACAGCCTGACCGAAAAGTTCGAAGCGGTTTTCAAGAAACTGCGCGGCCAAGGGCGTCTCTCGGAAGAGAATATCCAGGAGGCGTTGCGCGAAGTACGGCTGGTTCTGCTCGAGGCCGACGTCAACTTCCGGGTGGTCAAGGATTTCGTCGCCGCCGTGCGCGAGCGGGCGGTGGGGCAGGAAGTCCTCAGGAGCTTGACGCCTGCCCAGCAGGTGATCAAGGTGGTGCGCGAAGAGCTGGGACGCCTGATGGGCGAGGGGGAGGACAACGCCCTCGACCTGGCGGCGCGCCCGCCGGTGCCGATCATGCTGTGCGGCCTGCAGGGCGCCGGCAAAACGACCACCTGCGGCAAACTGGCGCGCCTGCTGCGTCAGGAAAAACGCAGTCCGCTGCTGGTACCGGCTGACGTTTACCGTCCGGCCGCCATCGAGCAGCTGAAAACGGTGGGGCGACAGCTCAACATTCCGGTTTTCGATTCCCAGGCTGATCAGGATCCGGTCGATATCTGTCTGGCGGCCCGGCGCTTTGCCGAGCTCAACGGCTACGATACCCTGATTCTCGATACCGCCGGGCGGCTGCATATCGACCAGGAGCTGATGGGGGAGCTGGTCCGCATCAAGCAGGCCGTCGCCCCGCGGGAAATTCTCCTGGTCGCCGACGCCATGACCGGTCAGGATGCGGTCAATGTGGCGCAGAGTTTTCACGAACAGCTCGATCTCACCGGGGTAATCCTGACCAAGCTGGATGGGGATGCTCGCGGCGGGGCCGCGCTGTCGATTCGTGCGGTCACCGGTCGGCCGATCAAGCTGGTCGGCATGGGGGAGAAGCTCGACGCCCTCGAGACGTTCCACGCCGACCGCATGGCCCAACGCATTCTCGGCATGGGCGACGTTCTCACCCTGATCGAGAAAGCCCAGGCCGCCGTCAGCAAAGACCAGGCCGCGGACATGGAGAAGCGCCTCCGTAAGGAGGGGTTCACTCTGGAGAATTTCCGTGACCAGTTGCAGGCGGTCAAGAAGATGGGGTCGATGGAGTCGATTCTCAAGCTCATCCCCGGAGCCGGCAAGGCGTTGAAGCAGGCGCAGGGGATGGAACTCCCGGACAAGGAGCTGAAAAAGATCGAGGCGATCATCAACTCGATGACTCCGCAGGAGCGGCGCAATCATAAACTGATCAACGGCTCGCGGCGACTGCGCATCGCCCGGGGGAGCGGCACCACGGTTCAGGATATCAACCAGCTGCTCAAAAAGTTCACCGAAGCGCAGAAGATGATGAAAAAAATGCAACAGCTCGGGCCCAAGGGTCTGAAAGGGCTGATGCGGGGTGGCGGCTTTCCTTTTCAGTGAGGCGCCTGAAGTCCGGACCGTCACCAGCAACCAAGAAGAGCAATCTACGCCAGTCGTCAATACAAGTCAGAGAAAGGGGCATCGGCCCCGACAGACCAGGAGGAATTCGCACATGGCAGTGAAAATCCGGCTCGCTCGCGGTGGGGCCAAGAAGAAGCCTTTTTACCAGATCGTCGTCGCTGACGAGCGTTTTCCCCGTGATGGCCGTTTCATCGAAAAGCTGGGGCAGTACGATCCGAAACAGAACCCCCCGCTGATCACCCTGAAGGAAGACAAAGCTCTCGAATGGCTTCAGAATGGGGCCCAACCCACCGAGACGGTCCGGCAGCTGTTGCGTACCAAAGGGGTCTGGGCCCGGTATAAGAACCCTCCGAAGGCGTAGGTCGCAGCAACGCGGCCGGGTGAGGGTTCGCCTTGCCTCCCAAGGACGGAACCCATGAAGGAACTGATCGAATTCATTGCCAAGTCGCTGGTGGAAAAACCCGAAGCCGTCGTCATCTCGATGGAACAGGCCGAGGACGGCAGCACCCTGATCAAACTGGCCTCGGCGCAAGAGGACATGGGACGGATCATCGGCAAGCAGGGGCGCACGGCCAAGGCGATGCGCACGCTCCTCAATGCCAAGGCCACCCGTGAAAACAAGCGCGCCTCCCTCCAGATCATGGAGTGATGGGAAAACCGGTGGGTGAATTGTTTCTTTTGGGGAAAGCTACCGGCACCCACGGGTTGCGTGGCGATCTGAAAATTCGGCCGCTGGCCGATAATTCGGACTCCCTCCTCGGGGCCAAGCAGGTCTATCTGCGAAGCTCCGGCGGTGAGCCACAGCGGTTCATTCCGGCCCGGGTGACCCTGCACAAGGGGAACTACCTGCTGCGACTGCAGGGGCTGGAAGAGATCGGTGCCGTGCAGCCGTTGGTCGGCTGCGAGGTGCTGATGGAGTACTCGGATCTGGCCGATCTGCCAGCCGATGAATTCTACTGGTTCCAGCTCGAGGGGATGGCGGTGGCCGACCGGGTGCACGGCGACCTCGGCACCATCGAAGAGGTTTTCACCACGGCGGCGCACGATATCTGGGTCGTGCGCGGCCCGCGGGGGGAGGTTCTGATCCCCGCCGTCGATCAATTTATTACGGAAGTGAACCGGGAAACCCGACAGGTGACGGTTGATCTGCCGGAGGGGCTGATTCCCGATCATGATCTTTGACATTCTGACCCTGTTTCCGGCCATGTTCGACTCCCCTTTTGCCGGCAGCATTCTGGGCAAGGCGGCGGAGAAGGAGTTGATCCGCATCCGGGCTCATTACCTGCGGGACTGGGCGCAAGGACGTCATCAGGTCACCGACGACGCCCCTTATGGCGGCGGCGACGGGATGGTGATGAAGCCGGAGCCGGTGGCGCGGGCTCTGGCAGAGCTGAAGCAGCGGGCACCGGGCTCCCGGGTGCTGTTGCTGACCCCCCAGGGGACCCCTTTTCGCCAGACCCATGCCCGGCAGCTTTCCCGCGAGCCGGGGTTGATTCTGGTTTGTGGACGCTACGAAGGGTTCGACGAACGGATTCGCACCCTGGTCGATGACGAGTACTCTCTGGGCGATTTCGTCCTCACCGGCGGCGAGTTGGCGGCCATGGTGATCATCGACGCCGTAGCCCGCCTGATCCCTGGAGTCCTGGGGAACAGCGGCAGCGCCGAGAGCGACTCCTTTGCCGACGGGCTGCTGGAACACCCGCATTATACCCGGCCGGTGGAATTCGCCGGTCTGCAGGTGCCGCCGGTGCTGCTCTCGGGTAACCACGCCGAAATCGCCCGTTGGCGCCGCCGGGAACAGTTGCGGCGCACTTTGCACCGGCGTCCGGACCTGCTGGCGAGCGCCCCCTTATCGGCCGCCGACCGGCAACTGCTGGAGCAGCTCCGGCGGGAAGATGAGCAGGCATGAGCCGTCGGCCGCTGGCCGTGGCGCTGGTACACTACCCGATCGTCGATCGGCGCGGCGACCTGGTGACCACCGCCGTCACCAACCTGGACATTCACGATATCGCTCGCACCTGCCGTACCTTTGGCGTCGAGCGCTATTTCGTCATCACCCCGGCGGCCGAACAGCAGACGCTGCTGGAGCGGCTGCTGGCGCACTGGCGAACCGGTCATGGCGCCGGCTACAATCCGGACCGGGCCGAAGCGCTCTCCCTGGTCACGGTCACCGCCACCCTGGAGGAGGCTCTGGCCAGCTGGCGAGAGGAGCTGGGAGAGGCACCATTGCCGGTGCTGACCAGTGCCCGCGCCGGTGGGATCTCCTTCCCCCGCTGCCGGCAGTTGGCCACCGAACGGCCCCTTCTGCTGGTTTTCGGCACCGGTTGGGGGCTTGCCCCGGCGCTGTTTGAACGCGGCTGGCCCGTGCTGGAGCCGATTGCCGGCACCGACGGCTACAATCATCTGCCGGTGCGGGCGGCGGTAGCCATTATTCTCGACCGGCTGCAGAGACAGGGACAGGATCAGCTCTCGGCAGCAGTTGCCAGTGACCTCGGATAGCGTTTACGGACCGGCGGAAGCCGGTCACAACTTAATTTCACCAGACCGGATCAGTTAAGGGATCGGCATAGAGGAGGATAAAGGAATGAACATCATCGATCGTTTAGGCATGGAACAGATGAAGAAGAACATCCCGATCTTCAAGGCGGGTGATTCCCTTCGGGTACACGTGAAGATCGTCGAAGGTGACAAGCAGCGGATCCAGGTTTTCCAGGGGGTCTGCATCAAGCGGCACAATGACGGTATCGGCTCCAGCTTCACCGTGCGCAAGATTTCCGACGGGATCGGAGTGGAAAGAATTTTTCCGCTACACACCCCGACCATCGACAGGATCGAGCGACTGAGCTCCGGCCAGGTGCGTCGCGCCAAGCTTTACTACCTGCGCAAGCTGCAGGGTAAAGCCGCCCGCATCCGGGAGAAGCGGTGGGCCTGAGAAGGGTATAAATAGAAAGGCCCTGGCGTGAGCCAGGGCCTTTTCTGCTTAAGCGGGAAAAACCGATCAGTGATGCATCACCGGTCCGGCGCTCGGGCTAGCCAGGGTGATGGCAATCAGAACCCCGACGATGCCGTAAACAACGACCGATGCCCAGCCTCCTTGCGCCAGCACATCGCGCAGCTCTTTCCAGTCGATCAGAAAAACCAGGTAGGCGATAACCATCAACGCGAAGAACACTCCTGCCATACGTTTTCTCTCCTCCTTTCCCGGAAATCATGCGAAACTGTCCCGCACTATAGCTTATGGCAGGAGAGAAATCCAATGGAAATTGGCATAAATCCCTGCCAGTTGAGGAGTGAGGGGGAGGCATGACGCTGGAGCTTTTTTCCTTGCCCCCGATTTCGCCCCTGCATTTTGAGCAGCAGGCCCGACGGCGCGGTTACCCGCTGGTCGCCGGGGTCGACGAGGCCGGCCGCGGGCCCCTCGCCGGGCCGGTGGTCGCGGCTGCGGTCGTGCTGCCGGAGAGTTTCGACCTGCCGGGGTTGAACGATTCCAAACAGTTGACCGCTGGCCAGCGCCAGAGGCTGTTCCCGCTCATCCGTCGGCAAGCTCTGGCGATCGGTCTCGGGGTGGCGACGGCGGCGGAAATCGATCAACTCAATATCCTGCAGGCGACGCTGCGGGCCATGTTGCTGGCCGTGCGGCGGCTGCGGCTCGCCCCCGATTTTCTGCTGGTCGACGGCAACCAGCCGGTGCCGCTGCCGCTGCCTCAGCAGACGCTGATCAAGGGGGATGGACGCTCCCTGTCCATTGCCGCCGCCTCGATCGTCGCCAAGGTGGTACGCGACCGGATGATGGCCGGCTACGATCGTCATTTCCCCGGCTATGGCTTCGCCGGACACAAGGGGTACGGCTGTGCCGCCCATCGACAGGCGATTGCCCTTCTTGGACCGTCACCGCAGCACCGGACCACCTTCAGTGGGGTCCGCGAGTACCTGCGATGACCCAGGAGCGGCTGACCCTGGGGCGTTGGGGTGAAGAGGCGGCCGCCCGCTATCTGCACCAGCTGGGGATGAAGATTCTCGAGCGCAATTTCCGCACCCCGGTGGGCGAGCTCGACATCATTGCCCGCCACGGGCGCACCCTGGTCTTTGTCGAAGTCAAAACCCGGCGCACCGACGCTTTCGGTCCACCTCAGGCGGCGGTCGGACCGACCAAGCAGCGGCAGATCGTGCGGGCCGCCCAGTGGTACCTGGTCGGCGGCGCCGGCCGCGGGCTGCAGCCGCGGTTCGATGTGATTGCCGTCCGCCCTGGGGGCGAGGGGGCATTGGTCGAACATATCCCGAACGCCTTCGGGATCAGCTGAACGAGGGAGAGGATGCACCAGACGCGCTCATCGCTGGGGCTGGTCCGGCTCGGCGTGGTGTCGCCCGAGCTGCGAGTGGCCGACGTCAAATTCAACACCGCTCGCATCCGGGCCGCCGTGGCCGAAGCGGCTGCCGCCGACTGCCGCCTGCTGGTCTTTCCGGAGCTGTGCCTCACCGGCTACACCTGTGGCGATCTCTTCTTTCAACCCTTGCTGCTGCAGCGGGCCCGGCGGGCCTTGCGGGAACTGGCGATGGTAGCCGCCGAACATCAGGCGGTGCTGGTGGTCGGAGTGCCGATTGCCGAGCAGGGGCGGCTGTTCAACTGCGCCGCGGTTCTCGCCGGCGGCCGCATTCTCGGTCTGATCCCCAAGACCTACCTCCCCAATACCCAGGAATTTTACGAAAAACGCTGGTTTTCCCCGGCCGCCGAGCGGGTGGCCGATCTCCTCGATCTGGACGGTGAGGCGGTCCCCTTCGGCGCCGATCTGCTGTTTCGGGCCGAGACGATGCCCGATTGCCTGCTGGGGGTGGAGATCTGCGAAGATCTCTGGACGATCAATCCGCCCAGCGGCGCCATGGCCGCGGCCGGCGCCACCGTGCTGGTCAACCTCTCGGCCAGCCCGGAGACTCTCGGCAAAGCCGAGTACCGTCGCTCCCTGGTCCAGAGCCAGTCGGCGCGCTGCCTGGCGGCCTATGGCTACGCCTCGGCCGGCCCCGGAGAATCGAGCACCGACCTGGTCTTCTCCGGCCACTCTTTGGTCGCCGAAAACGGCATCGTCTTCGCCGAGACTGACTGCTTCCAGTTCGCGACCCAGTTGGCCATCGCCGACATCGACATCGAGCGGCTGGTGAACGAGCGCCTCAAAAACAGCAGTTTTGCCGTCGCCCGTCCGGTTGCCCCCTTTCGCATCCTCCCCTTTCCCCTGGCCGACGCTCCGCTGGCCGACTTGCGCCGGCCGCTGTCGGCCACACCCTTCGTCCCGGTCCGGGAGGAGGAGCGGGCGCAGCGCTGCCGGGAGATCTTCGCCCTGCAGACCAGCGGCCTGGCCACCCGGTTGCGCCACACCGGCTTTCGCCAGGCGGTCATCGGCCTCTCCGGCGGCCTCGACTCCACCCTCGCCCTGCTGGTGACGGTGCGGGCCTTCGACCTGCTGGGGCTCGACCATTCCGGCATCACCGCCATCACCATGCCCGGTTTCGGCACCACCGCCCGCACCCGCGGCAATGCCGAGAGTCTCGCCGGTCACTTGGGGGTCGGTTTGCGAGTGATTTCGATTGAGGCGGCGGTGCGCCAGCATTTCGCCGACATCGGCCACCCGGAGGGGTGCCACGACCTCACCTTTGAAAACGCCCAGGCCCGTGAGCGGACCCAGATCCTGATGGACGTCGCCAACCAGGTCGGGGGGATCGTGATCGGCACCGGCGATCTGTCGGAGCTGGCTTTGGGGTGGTGCACCTACAATGCCGACCATATGTCGATGTACGGGGTCAACGCCGGCGTCCCCAAGACGCTGGTGCGCTACCTGGTCTCCTGGTGCGCCGAGGCCGAGTTTGCCGGCGAGGCGGCGGCCGTTCTGGCGGACATCGTCGCGACCCCCTTCTCCCCAGAACTCCTCCCTCCGGACGAAAACGGCGCCATTGCCCAGATCACCGAAGAGCAGGTCGGCCCCTACGTGCTGCACGACTTCTTTCTCTATCACCTGATCCGACTGCAGTTCTCCCCGACCAAGATCCTCTTCCTGGCCTGCCGGGCCTTTGCCGGTATCCATTCCGAGGGGGAGATCCGGCGCTGGCTGCAACTTTTCTATCGGCGCTTTTTTGCCCAGCAGTTCAAACGCTCCTGCCTCCCCGACGGGCCGAAGGTCGGCAGCGTCGCGCTCTCCCCCCGCGGCGACTGGCGCATGCCGAGCGACGCCTGCCCGGCGCTGTGGCTGGCCGAGCTGGAGGAGGCGGGAAAGACCTGATGCCTGGCACTCTCTACCTGGTCGCAACCCCCATCGGCAATCTCGAAGACATCACCCTGCGCGCCCTGCGGCTGCTCAAGGAGGTCGATCTGGTGGCGGCCGAAGACACTCGGCACAGCCGCAAGCTGTTCGCCCATTTCGGCATCACGACGCCGCTGACCTCCTATTTCGCCCATAACGAGCGAGAAAAGGGGGAAAAGCTGCTGGCGACCCTGCGCGAAGGGAAGGCGGTGGCTCTGATCTCGGATGCCGGCACGCCGGCGATCTCCGATCCCGGTTACCTGCTGGTGCGCCGCTGCCGGGAGGAAGGGATTGCAGTGACGCCGATCCCCGGCCCTTCGGCCCTGATCGCCGCCCTGGCCGCCTCCGGTCTGCCGACCGAACGCTTTGCCTTCGAAGGGTTCCTGCCGCCGCGCAGCAAGCCCCGCCGCGAGGCGTTGCTGGCGTTGGCCGGCGAAACCCGAACCCTGCTGTTTTACGAGGCGCCGCACCGGTTGGCGGCCACCCTGGCCGATATCGGCACGGAGATGGGGACGGAGCGGGAAGTGGTGGTCGCCCGGGAGCTGACCAAGCTGCACGAAGAGTTTTTCCGAGGGACGGCGGCCGAGGCGGCTCGGCATTTCGGCCAGGCCAGGGTGCGGGGGGAGATCGTCCTGCTGGTGGCGCCGGCGGCGGCGGACGCCGCCAGGGAAAAGGCGGAGATCCCGGTCGAGGAG
>JACZKF010000415.1 GCA_014860175.1 Desulfuromonadales bacterium
CTCTTCGTTAGCGCTTAATGTTTGACTCGAGGATTAACGAGGCCAACGAGTCGTCCTCGGCATGCCGCTTCCAGCGCGTCCACCAGGTCGAAACCAGGGCGCCCCCAGAAGCCAACGCGCTCAAGGTCTCATGATCCGACCCCGCGGTCAAGCGTCCGGCAGGTCCAAATGATCCGCCCGACCCGTCGGACCCGAAAACTGCTGCCCGTTACCGTGTTCCCAAAAAGCAAAGGGCCGGTGCGGCTTGCATGCCGCACCGGCCTTGAGAAATCTCACCCCATCCCCGGGGGTGTGTGCAACTGACCTCAGTAATCCATGCCGCCCATGCCGCCGGGCCCGCCGCCATGGCCGCCGGCCGGAGCCGACTTCTCCTTCTCCGGAATCTCGGTGACGAGCGCTTCGGTCGTCAGGAGCAGCCCGGCGATCGACGCCGCATTCTGAAGGGCGGTGCGGGTCACCTTCTTGGGATCGACCACACCAGCCTTGACCAGGTCGACGTAGGTGTCTTCACCGACGTTGTAACCCTCGTTGCCTTTGCGGCGCTTGACTTCCTGCACGACCACCGAGCCTTCCACACCGGCGTTGTCTGCCAAAGCACGGGTCGGGGCTTCGACGGCGCGCTTGACAATGTCCACGCCGATACGTTCGTCGTCATTGTCCCCCTTGACCGCCTCGATGGCCGGAATGCAGCGGAGCAGGGCCACGCCGCCACCCGCAACGATGCCTTCCTCGACCGCCGCGCGCGTGGCATGCAGCGCGTCTTCCACGCGAGCCTTTTTCTCCTTCATTTCGGTCTCGGTCGCGGCGCCGACGTTGATGACGGCAACGCCACCGGCGAGTTTCGCAAGACGCTCCTGCAGCTTCTCGCGGGCGTAGTCGGAGGTGGTCTCCTCGATCTGACGGCGGATCTGATTGACCCGGCCCTGAATCTCGGAGCGCTTCCCATACCCTTCTACGATCGTGGTGCTTTCCTTGTCGATCACGATGCTCTTGGCCCGGCCGAGATCGGAAACCTCCACGTTCTCGAGCTTGATCCCGAGATCCTCAGTGATGCACTTGCCGCCGGTCAGGATGGCGATGTCTTCGAGCATGGCCTTGCGCCGGTCGCCGAAACCGGGGGCTTTGACCGCGCATACGGTGAGGGTGCCGCGCAGTTTGTTGACCACCAGGGTGGCCAGCGCTTCGCCTTCGACTTCCTCGGCGATGATCAGCAGCGGTTTCCCAACCCGCGCCACCTTCTCCAGGAGCGGGAGCATGTCCTTGAGACTGCTGATCTTCTTTTCAAAAACCAGGATGTAAGCATCCTCCTGCTTCACCTCCATGGTCTCGGCGTTGGTCACGAAGTAAGGCGAAAGATAGCCCTTGTCGAATTGCATGCCCTCGACCACTTCGAGAGTGGTGTCGATGGACTTGGCTTCTTCGACCGTGATGGTGCCGTCCTTGCCGACCTTGTCCATCGCATCGGCGATGATCTCGCCGATTTGGCTGTCCCAGTTGGCGGAGACCGTCGCCACCTGCTTGATCTCTTCCTTGTCCTTGACCTTCTTGGAGATCTTGTCCAGTTGGATCACCGCGGCTTCAACGGCCTTCGTAATCCCACGCTGAATCCCGATGGGGTTGGCTCCCGAGGTGACAAACT
>JACZKF010000416.1 GCA_014860175.1 Desulfuromonadales bacterium
CGGCGGCTGATCGCGGTGCGCCTGCAGCGGCGGGCGGCCACCGTCGGCGATCTGCCGGCGGCCGACCTGGCCCGGGCCGAGGCGGAGGTGGCGCCGGCGGTGGCCGACGCGATCTACCGCATGAGCGCCCTGACGTCAATCCGCGAGCGGATCATCGTTCCGCCGATGGCGCCGGAGATGGCCATCGAGGCGACCACCGATACCCACGAGCACCGCGGCGCCGCCGGTTTCGGCGCCCGCCGGCCGGCCCGGCGACGGTGGTAGGAGGAACCATGGAACACGAGCGCGAGCTGTTGCGTATCTTTGCCGAGCTGTTCGACTACCCGGTCACCGACCTGGCCGAAACCGCCGCCAGCGGAGCCAGGCTGCTTCCTGCCGGTTCGTTGCCGGCGAGCGCCCTGGAGCAGTTCGCCGCCTTGGCCCGGCAGCAAGGAACGGCGGGATTGCAGGAGCTCTATACCTACACCTTCGACCTGCAGCCGCTCTGCGCCCCCTACCTGGGGTATCAGCTCTGCGGTGAAGACCAGCGCCGCGGCCTCTTCCTGGTGCAGTTGCAGCAGCTCTACCAGCGCCACGGCTTCACCGTCGGTGCGGAGCTGGCCGACCATCTGGCGCCGGTGCTGCGCTTTCTCGCCCTGGCCCCGGACTCGCCGGAGCGCCAGCCCCTGGTGGAGGACGCCCTGATCCCGGTGCTGGCCAAGATGGCGGCCGCCTTCACCGACCCGGAACATCCCTACGGCCGGCTCCTGGCCGCCCTGCACTCCTGTCTCGACCCCTCGGCGGCCCTGGCGGCCGACCGGAACCCGGAGGTGGCCCATGGTTGACACCTTGCTCTTCGCGATCTTCCCCTATGTCGCCGTCGCCCTGGCGATCGGGGTCGGTCTCTACCGTTACTTCAGCGACCGCTTCTCCTTCTCCAGCCACTCTTCCCAGTTCCTGGAGAGCCGGCTCCTCTACTGGGGGTCGGTCCCCTGGCACTTCGCCATCCTGGTGGTACTGGCGGCGCACCTCCTCGCCTTCCTCTTCCCCACCGCCTGGGGGGTGCTGGCCGGACGGCCGCTGCGCCTCTATCTGCTGGAGATCACCGGCATGGTGCTGGGGATGACCACCGTTATCGGCATCGCCCTGTTGCTGCTTCGGCGGGCGAAGGACGCCCGGCTGACGGCGGTCTCGACGGCGATGGACTGGACGGTGCTGCTGTTACTGCTGGTGCAGGTGGCCACCGGGGTCTGGATCGCCTTCACCCTGCGCTGGGGATCGGTCTGGTACCTGCACACCGCCACCCCCTGGCTCTGGTCGCTGGTCAAACTCGACCCGCAGGTGCAGTACCTGGCGGCCCTTCCCTGGCTGGTGAAGCTGCACGCGGTCAACGCCTTTTTGCTGATCGCCCTCTTCCCCTTCTCCCGCCTGGTGCACGTGGTCACCATTCCCTTGGAGTACCTGGGAAGGGCGCCCCAACTGGTGATCTGGAACCGGGCGCGGGCGAGGCGGTAGGGCGGGTTTAATCGGACCGATCCGACCGATCCGAC
>JACZKF010000417.1 GCA_014860175.1 Desulfuromonadales bacterium
GAACCGGGCGCTTCGCCGCCCCGCTGAAGATCCGGTACGGCGTCGAGCCGGCGGCGAAGATGGCGGCGGTGGCCGTTGTCCGAGATCACGGAAATGGAGCCGGTCCGTGAAGGCTACGGCGAGGGCTCCTTCGTGGCGATCCGCGGTCGAACCCGTTGAGACAACTATGTTTCATCCCGCCCGTGGACATGGGAGGGAGGATGCGTCGCCTCCACCGCGGTGAACGGTTCGAGGATGCGATAGGCGTGCGAGGCATCCTTCGGCACCACCCACGAATCGCCTGACTCAAGGATGATCTTCTGCCCTTCGATCTCCAGCTCGGCTCGTCCTGATATGGCATACCCCAGGGTCTCATACGGGCGGCTGTGCAGCTCTTCCGTCGTCCCCGGCGGCTCGGATTCCCACAGCCGCATCCCGATCGTCACGCCGGAGGCGAGATATTTCTGCCCCATCTCCCCTCGCGGCGAGTGTTTTGAATCGACTTTAGTCACACTCGTATCCGCCATTGCCGGTCTCCTAGCGTTTTTAAGCCAAGCCTATAACTCGAGGCCGGGCTGTCAAGAAGCGGCGGCTGACAGAGTCAACACGTCACCAGCGTCCCCCTCGGTCTCCATGTGGGGAGTGTCCAGACAGGCTGAGTAAACACTTGGGATCAATTAAAATCCTTATTATGTCCCGGGTTTCCCATGTCCCGGGTTCCCCTCAAGAACCGTTCCCGAAAATCGTGGTCGCGACTGCCTCACCGTCGCTGAGGGAAGTTGACTCCAAAATAAATTTCGGTATTAATACAATAGGTCTTGTTATCCCGCTATTATGTGCCTTTATATGCATGAATTTTGGATAAAATTATTGAAAATAACGCCGTGAAATGGTATCTTCCCCTCCGTGGAGGATAAAACGAAATGAGAACGTCGAAGAAGGATAGCCTCAAGACACACCTGCGGCCAGGCGGAGTTTACCGGCGCTCAGATGTTGAAAAATTTTCGAGAAGCGTCGACAGGGATCTGGCTCAACTGGTCAAGGAAGGCACCCTGGTGAAAGTACGCCAGGGGTTGTACCGCTGTCCCGAGCGCTCCCGCTTTGGGGTGCTGCCCGCGAGAGCGGATAAGCTGGTGAAAACCTTCCTCAAGGAGGATGATTTCCTACTCACCTCACCCAATGATTACAATTCCTTAGGCGTTGGCACTACTCAGCTATATAACCATTATGTCGTCTATAACCACAAGCGGCACGGAACCTTCGAACTCGATGACCAAACGTTTGAATTTCGCAAAACTCCACGTTTCCCGAAGAAACTAACGGCCGAATTCCTCCTGGTCGAACTCTTAAATAACCTTGAACAGATAGCCGAAGATCGAAATGCAGTGATGGAGAGAGTCAAAGAGAAAGCGAAAAAAATGAATGCCCGTGTGCTTCGGTCAGCGGTGAAACGTTTCTCTAAAGTCTCAACAAAAAAGTTTCTGGAAGGCGCTCTCTGTGAACAACCCTAAGCCATACGTACATGAGCTACCCGATTTTGCCGAACTGATACAATTTGTTTCGGGACAGAGAAGGATTCTCCCTCAGTTGGTGGAGAAAGACTACTGGATCATGCATTCGCTGCATGGCCTCCAACAGCAGGGATTCGTGTTCGAACTTAAAGGCGGCACCTCGCTCTCCAAGGGCTATCGCATCATTGATCGGTTTTCGGAGGATATCGACATTCGCATTGAGCCTCCCGAAGACCTTAATGTGAAGTATGGGAGAAACCAGAATAGTCCGGCCCAAGTAAGATCACGACAGGAGTTTTTTGATTGGCTGGCGGGGAGAATTCAGATTGCCGGCATTCAGGAAGTGGTCAGAGACACGGAATTTGATGACAAGGACAAATTTCGCGGGGCCGGCATACGGCTTATTTATCCTTCAAATTTCCCCCCAGCGGGTGATCTGAAGTCCGGTATTCTCCTTGAGGTTGGCTTCGACGATACCGCCCCGAACGAGGCCCTTGATATTTCCTCCTGGGCATTCGACACAGCCCTCGCTGCGAACGTGCAAGTCCGCGATAACCGAGCACCGGCTGTGAAGTGCTACCATCCCGGATACACCTTCGTTGAAAAACTCCAAGCCGTATCAACGAAGTTTCGTCAGCAGCAGCAGGCAAGTGTTTTTCACGTTAATTTTCTTCGCCATTATTACGATCTTTACTGCCTCCTCGCTCACCCGCTGGTTCAAGGTTATATAGGGACCGATCTTTACCAGGAAAGAAAGAGGCAGCGTTTCCGTAGGGAAGACAACCCCAGGATTGCTGAGAATGATGCCTTCATTTTGGCTGACCCAGCTGTACGAGTTCTCTACGAGGATGAATATAAAAAAACACGTGGACTCTATTACTCTGACCTTGTTCCATTCACCTCTATCATCGAGCGGTTTCGAGTAAATATGGACCGACTGTGAGGGTTTCGTTTAGAAACCGCCCTAAGGGAACCCGGGCACAAGGGGTGCCGAGCAGCGGCGGTCAGGAGAAGGATGAGAGATTTGGAACGCGCAGAGGATGTGGTCAGGCGGGAGATCGAGAGACTCAAGCGGCGGGTAATCTGGGTCGAGCGGGCGGGAGATGACCGCTGGCGCCGGATTTCTTTCCTCTACCGCGTCGGCGACAGCTTCGGAAGCCGCCTATTTCCGGGTACGTTCTGCAGCAGCCGGATCCGCCCGTCCATCGGCTGCACCACCGGCAGCTGCTGCCAATGCCGGCCCGACGTCTTCGAATACGAGAAAGCGGTCCTCGATCTGCTGCCGAAGAGGATGGACAGCGCCGGCTACTGCCCCTTCTTCAATCTCGCCAGGAGGACGTGCGGCATCTACGGCGTTCGCCCCTTTGCCTGCCGGATCTTTTACAATCTCGGCTCTTCCGCGCACTGCTGCCAAAACCCGACCGATCTCACACTGCAGCTGTTCGACAGCCTCAAACCCCACCTGGAGCGGGTACTCGGCCGATATCAGGGAGGGTATGACGGGTTCGCCTGATCAGCAAACCGTCACACAGGGGAGTTCAATGTCCTAAGACAAAGTGGCAACGCGTTCCCACTGCCAGCTATGACAACCGACAGTGGGAATGCCGTCGCTTTTATCTTGAACTCGGGGTTTAACCGATGGTCATTTTGTTTTTTACCTCGGTCACGCCGTTCACGTCCTTGGCGAATTTGGTGGCCAGATCCTTTTCGGCTGCGTTGCTGGCCTTGCCACTCAAGGTAACCACGCCGTCCTTTGTCTCGACCTTGGTCTGAAGGCCACTGGTCGAGCGGTGATAGAGCAGCGTCATTTTGACCAGTCCGGTGATCGAGGCATCATCGATTTTGTCGCCTACCGTCCGCGCTTCTTGCGAGGTCTTGGCCAGGGTCATGTCATTCTTTACGTCTTTGACACCATCGACATCCTTGGCGTATTCCGTGGTCAAATCTTTCTGTGCCTGATTGTCGGCAGCACCGCGCAGGGTCACGATGCCGTCTTTGACGTCAACCTTGGTTGTGGCGCTCACGCTGCGATGGAAGAGAAGGGTAGTTTTCACTTTCGTCTGGATCCACGCATCCGACTGCGCAACGGGGCGCTCCCCTTTGACTTCCAGTTTGTTGTCAACACTCTTGACCTCGGGCAAGCTCGCTACTGTTTCCTCGGCCAATGACTTGTGGGCTTCCTCGGAAACGGTCCCCGATAAGGCGACGACGCCGTCTTTGGCCTTGATCTTGATGTCGTCGTCCTTGAGGTAGGTTTTGAACACATACGACTGCTTGGCTGCTGACTCGATGCGGTCATCCTGAACGGACGCTTGCACAGGTGCGTTGAAGGCCATTAGCGCGACCGCCGCAACCAGGGAGGTGGAAAATGCTCTTTTCATTACGATTATCCTTTTAGCATGCGTTATTGCTTCTTTCAGACTTACTTCCCGAAAACCTTCTTGACCTGACCAACTTTCCCCTGCGCTTTACCGACCAGTTTCTCGGTTTTGCCCTCGGCCACCAGCTTCGGATTGTCGGTGATCTTCCCAGCTACTTCTTTGCACTTGCCCTGCACTTCGTGAAGCGTTCCTTCTACCTTGTCCCTGCTACCTGATTTCATGATGTACTCCAATCGGTGATGGGTAATGGCTTTCGGTTTTGCCCATGGCTGGAATCTAAAATATTCCAACGCGAATAGGAGAAAAGCAAGGAGTCTGCCACTCATCAAATACGGTAAATTCATGTTGTAATACAAGACATTGGAATTCTAAGAAAGGAACATCCGCTTGCATTGAGGTGCCCTTAGCCGCAACATTTGGTGGAACCTCAACATGCTGAGGGCAGCCACCACGCATCCGGTGCTCCGTCGTCGCGGGTTTCGCTACAAGGTCGTCCGCGGGAACCAGATAGCTCTTCCGCTCATTGCTGCCAAAACCCGACCGATCTCACACTGCAGCTGTTCGACAGCCTCAAACCCACCTGGAGAGGGTACTCGGCCGATATCAAGGAGGGTATGGCGGGTCCGGCTGATCAGCAAACTATTTTGGTAAATCAGGGAAGTTGGAGCAGGCGCTCGCTGCGCCAGACCCGCACGATGCGTACTCGTGCGGCATCGCGCCGGTAGACGATGCGAAATGGCGGGTGGATGAGTTCGCGCAGAAGAGGTTGATTGAACTCGGGGACGACCCGCCCCCGGTCGGGGAAGCGGCTCAGTTCTTTAATTGCGGCGATGATTTCGGCGATCAGACTCCGGCCGACTTCGGGGACGAGCTGAGCCTCGTAATACTCCCGGATCTCTTCCAGGTCCCGGACCGCCGAATCGGCCAAAGAAACGGAAAAGACCTTATTCATAGGCCCAGGCGCCGCTTGGCCTCCTCCAGGGAGATCTCGCGTCCTTCCTCAAGGTCGCTCAGGCCCTCCACAACCGCCCGCATGAAAGCCCGCTCCTCTTCCCCCTTCTCAAAATCCTCGAGCGACTGGACGACGGCGACCCCTCGGCCGCGGCTGGTGAGGAGTACCGGCCGATGCACCTTGGTCACCTGTTTGACCACCCGGCCGGGGTTGACCTTCATGTCGGTCAGCGGAATGACGTCTTCGGAAAACCTGGTACTCATAAAAACTCCTCTTGATGCATACCTCAACTTAGCACCGGCAAAAGGACCGGTCAACAGGTCTTCTTAATGGCCCATTCCCCGACGCTCTCGCCTCTGGCAACACCCTGACCCCAGCCCCCCTGACG
>JACZKF010000418.1 GCA_014860175.1 Desulfuromonadales bacterium
CCGGCAGCATCGCGGCACTGGTGGACGGCCGCCGTTGCCGGGCTGGCCAGAACCAGTGCCAGAACCAGTGCTATCGGCCACATCGTGCTCTCCATGGGGCAAGCGCAGCGGGTAAGGGGCAGGCAAACCTTATCAGGCGGGGTGAGAACTGCAAGACGCTATCCGGCCGCTTGGCGCAACACCCGGAAGATCTCGCGATAGGCACGTCGGTCGCCGGTCTGGGCCGCCCGGGCCAGGCGCTGCAGCGACGAGGCGTCGGCCGCCGGCAGCTGCTGGTTGATCTGCACCAGAGTGGCGGCGCACTGTTGCGCATCGCACAGCCCGTCACGCCACTGCTCCAACTGATGGAACTGCTGCCGCTGCGCCAATTGAACTTCGGCGTTGCCGGCAAGAAAATCGTTGAGCTGGGGCAAAAGCTCCTCCTCCTGCCGCAGCATGGCGGCCAGGTGACGGATCTGCCGGTCGCGGGCAGGCAAAGCGCGAATCCCCCGCAGCTGCTGCAGCTCCAGCCGGATTTCCGGTGACAGGGGGAGGGTGGAGAGTTGAGTTTCGGGGAGCTCGGCCAGCTGCCGGGCGAGCACCTCCACCGCCTGGGCCTCCCGTTTGCGAGCTGACCGGCTCGGTGTCGAATAGTGTTCCTTTTTCTCTGCCATTACTCCCCCTTGCGGCTGTCGAGCAGAATCGTCACCGGCCCCTGGTTAACCAGTTGCACGGCCATCTCGGCCTGAAAAGTGCCGCTCGCCACCGGCAGACCAACGGCGCGCAGCCGGGCGAGAAAGTGCTCGTACAAAGCCTTGGCCTGGTCCGGCGGGGCGGCGGCGGTAAAGCTGGGGCGTCGCCCCTGACGGCAGTCGGCGAGCAAAGTGAACTGGGAGACGACCAGCACGGCGCCCCCCACCTCGGCCACCGAGTGATTCATCTTGCCGGTGGCGTCCTCGAAGATGCGCAACCCGGCGGTCTTCTCGACCAGGTACTCGGCGTCGGCAACGGTATCGCCGGCCGCCACCCCGAGCAGGACCAGCAGCCCCGGACCGATCTCGCCCACGGTCTGCTCGTCCACCGTCACCGCCGCCGAGGCAACCCGCTGCAGCACTGCCCGCATTAATCCCCCTGCGCCAATTGCCGGAGAACCGTCAGGTTCATCCGGTCGAAGGCATCGTCCTCCCCCTTGGGGGTCTCGAGAATTTTCGGCACCGCCCGGAAGCGCGGGTCGGTCATCAGGGCGCCAAAAGCGCCGCTGCCGATCGACCCCTGGCCGATGTGCTCATGGCGATCGACCCGGCAACCGCGCCCTTTTTTGCTGTCATTGAGATGAAAGGCCAGCAGCCGGTCGAGACCGACGCGCTGGTCGAACTCCTCCATCACGGCGGCAAACCCCTGCCCGCTCGTCAGATCGTAGCCGGCGGCAAAGGCGTGGCAGGTATCGAAGCAGACGCCGAAACGCCCGTCCGGAACCTGCTCCATGATCGCAGCCAGCTCCTCGAAACGGGCGCCGAGGGAGCTCCCCTGGCCGGCGGTGTTCTCCAGCAGGACGGTGACCTCCGCCGGCGCCTCGGCGAACAGGAGGCGCAGCGCCTCGGCCACCCGGGCGAGGCCGACAGCCGGGCCGCTCCCCACATGCGCCCCCGGATGCATCACCAGATAGCGGACGCCGAGACTGGCGCAGCGCTGCATCTCGTCGGCAAAGGCGGCCAGCGACTTGCGCCACAACTCCTCCTGCGCCGCCGCCAGATTGATCAGGTAACTGTCATGGGCAAATACCGGGCCGATGGAACTCCCCTCCCAGGCCTGGCGAAAGGCGGCTACACCCGTCGCCTCCAGCGGCTTCCCCTGCCACTGGTTGGCATTTTTGGTGAAGATCTGCATGGTGGTGCAGCCGAGGGCCTCGCCACGGGCAAAGGCCTTCTCC
>JACZKF010000041.1 GCA_014860175.1 Desulfuromonadales bacterium
CGCTCACCTCGACCCGGTACTCGACCGGGTCGTCATCCACGCCGGTCACCGCGCCCCAGTGGAAGGTCTTGCTGAGGGAGGCGTCGGAGGTGACGGCGTGGCTTTGGGGCGCCGGGATCGGCGCTGGCAAGGCGCTCTGCAGCGGGTCGATGTTGCATGAGGAGGTGGCGGTGACGTCGAACGTGGCACTGGCACCCATCGCCGAGGACGCCTCGAGGGTCTGATCGATCAGACCTGACAGGACCGGGGGGGGCTCTTCGATTACCAGAGTCAGGCTGCGGCTGCTGACGTTCCCCGCCAGGTCGGCAACGGTGGCGGTGACCACATGGTCGCCGACCGGGAGAAATCGCAGGACGCTGTCGAAGGTGAGGACTTCCGCAGCGTCGGAGTTAGCTTTGCCGGTGGCCGAATGGATGCCAGAGCTATCCAGCAGGACGGAGAAGGAATAACCATAGCCGCGGTCGGCCGCTTCCACCTGCAGCGGGATGCTGTCGGTGCTGATGAACCGGTCGCCGTCGCCCAGGCCGGCGATCGAGACCGTCGGCTGATGGCGGTCGACGAACAGGAGCCGGTGGTCAACTGTTCGCGCTCCCAAGGCGTCGGTGGCGGTGACCGTGATGGTGTTGGCCCCCTCGGGGAAAGAGAGCGCTGCGTCGAAAGTGACCTCGTTGGCGCTTCCCCCAGGAACCGGGGTGAGTGTCGCCGCCGCGCCGTTGATCGTCACCGAAGCGATCTCCGAGTTGCCGAAAGCTTTGCCGGCGACCGGAAGGGCTGCGGCATTGGTGATCAGCCCCTCCCCAGGACTGGTGACGCTCAGGGTCGGTCCCGGGAAGTCGAGCTCCTTCGTCGTGCCACAGGAAAGGGTGAGATTCCTGGCCGGGTAGGTAAGGGTCGCCCCGTCCTCCGTCTGGATCCGGATGGTGGTGAACCTGTATTCTCCGGGGGGGCCGAACACCTCAACTTCGGCCGTAGCTGCCTGGCTTACGGTCGAGTTCGCCGAGATGCCGGTGATATCCAGATCGACGGCGCCGTTCGTCTGGTGGCTCCCTGTGCCGCTGACAAAGGGGTTCTTCAGAAGACTCCCCAGCGGGTCCCAGAAGCGGAACCGGGCCGAACCGAGGCAGTATTCAAAATCTTTCTCGTTTGCCCCGGGTGCGATCAGCAGAGGTGCGCCGAAGTAGGTCCGGCCGTCGTAACGGGTGGCATGGTCGGTAAAGGTCACGCTCGAGGTCCGGGAGGGGGAGGGGAGCCAGCGCGACAAGGTGACCGTACCCAATTCCCAGGGTCCGGTCGTCAGAAAAAGCTGATAATCACGCTCATGCGGTCTTCTGACCCCATAGGCGGCGGAGTCACGTCGGACCGTCGTCGCGCCATAATAGTTTTCCAGCGTTGCCCATTTCTTGGTGGCGGCATCATAGACTCGGCCAAACCCATTGAAGTTTAGGGTGATGGCTGTCAGGGTCTCGTTTTCCACCGTCCCGGACAGATTGATCTTACCTCTAAGGAAAGCGCCCATTCTTTCCTGATCGAAATAGGAAATCGTATCCGGATAGACGTTCACCCGATTGTTGAGGGAATCGCCGTTGGTGTACGGCCAGCGAAGGTAACTGTCAATGTCGGCTTCGAAATAAGTGTTGGGAGGCCCGATGGTGGTGGTGTACTGATTGCCGGTGATCGAATAGTCACGTGTATAGGCGTCCGGATTGGCAAAGAGCGTCCTGCCGTTGAAGGTGTGGCGCAGGAAACTGCTGGAAGGAAGCCCGAGCAAGTTGACTCCCCCCGCCAAGGTCCCTTTGTAGGTGACAGCCGCGGGCGGCGGCTCCTCAGTCAGGTGGATTTCCAGGGGGACAATCACCAACTCCCCCGGCCCCACGTCGATCGGAGCGAGCGTGTATGGACTCGATGCCGTCTTGTCGAAAGAGTAGTATCTGGCGCCTGCGGGACCATTGACGACGACCTTGGCCGTCAGTTCGATCTGCGGGTTAGGGACCACAGGAATCTCCCAGGAAAAATCCCTGGCGGTGGTCGTGGGGGTTCCGGCCGAATAGGCGGCCGTCTTCTCCCCGGTGGAAACCGACCTGGTTGCCCAGGAGCCGCTGGAGTAGGCCGAAACAGACGGGTCGCCGGTGATGGTCACCTCGAAGCGGACGATGCCGGGATTGAAAACGTATTCGTTGGCGGTCGTCTCCCCGGAGGCGACCGTGAGTTTCCGCTGGCTGAAGGAGACCGTCAGAGAGGTATTGTTGCCGCCACTCAGGCCGCAGGAGGACGAGACCAGGTAGCTGGTTTCGGCTCCCGGTACCTTAAGCTGGTACTGGCTGCTGTTGTAGGTCGTCTGCTGAAACGTATTTCCCCCGCCGACGGCGGTCGTCGAAATGCTGGTTGTCGGGAAGCCGGGAAAAAGGACCTGGCCGCCAATAAAGCCGGTAGGTACGTCGAGTGGATCTGCCGCTGCGCCGGGGTGCGGGAGAAACAATGCTATAAGGACCAACAAGCCAAGAGTCTGCAGAATCTTCATGAACCTTGCTCCCTTCGTGAAGGAAATCAATTCCCTTTGACCCCCATGATCTCGACCGACACCCTGGAGTCATCTTCAGCGGTGTAGGCAATGCGCCAGACCAGATCGCTCTCCGACTCGGACAGGGCAATCAGGTCATCGGGCATTTCCGAGAAATGAAGGACCTCGGCTTGGCGCCCCTCCGGGATGGTGGTGAGGAAGACCGGGCTGTCGACAAAGAGATACGGATTCTGGACCGGAATGGACACCATGAGATCCCGCGCTTCCCCTCCCCCGAGATTGACGACCGTAATCATCAGGTCGGATGTGGTGGTCACTCCGTCGGAGATGACGTTCCCCTGCCGATAGAGGAGTTGGAAGGGGGCCGGATCGGCTGCCAGTGCCGAAAAGGTCAGCAGACCCAGGCACAGGGATGTCAAAGTGGCAATTCTCAGCATTTTCTACCTCCTGGTCGCCCTCCGGAAACTCCGGATGGCCATGAATTGGAACCGATTGGAATGCCTGGATTGAAGTCGTCGAGGTGGCAATCAAGGATGCTGCTCAGCAGTTTTTGAAGCAAACAAACTTTAATTAAAGTTAATCCTTTGTCAAATGGTTCTACTGCGTACAAACGCGACATTCGTCAGAAATTGGAACAGGGGAGGGAGGTCGAGGTGAGGCGGTACCCGCCACAATTCCGACCGGGTGGTATAATCACCTCAGCCACGCCAAGGGAGGCCACAATGGAAACAAAAGGAAATCTGCCGCCGGATGCGAACTGGTTGACCCCCTATCTGACGGTTGCCGATGCGGAGAGGAGTCTGGCTTTTTACGAGCGGGCCTTCGGGTTTGCCCGGGGAAACGTTCTTCCCGGGCCCAAGGGGGGGATCATGCACGCCGATATGACCTATCAGGGGAAAACGGTCATCATGTTTGCTCCCGAGTCGACCCCGTCGCCGGTGCCGATGAAGACCCCGGCCCATAGCGGCGTCGCGCCGCCGATCTCGCTTTACGTCTACTGTCCCGACGTCGATGCCCTTGCCGAGCAGGCGCGCCGGGTCGACGCCACCGTTCTGGAGGGGCCGGAAGACATGTTCTGGGGCGACCGCATGGTCAGTCTGCGCGACCCGGATGGCTACATCTGGTCCTTTGCCACCCGGGTGGGGGAATTCGATCCGAGCAAGATGCCCAAATAGAGGCTATGCAGGGCTTCGCTTGGGTAACCGCTCCGGCTTGCGTTAACGGAGGGTAGACAGGAGCTCCTTTGGGGGGAGGTGAGGGGGACCGAATCGAAGAAACCCCGCCGCCTGGCTGGCCGGCACCGGCGGGGCGAACAGGCTCCCCTGCGCCCCGTGGCAGCCGTGGCGGCGGAGAAATATCAGCTGCTCTTCCCTTGCCACCCCCTCAGCAACGACCTCGAGCCCCAGACTCCCAGCCATTTCGATGACCGCCCGGATGAGCGCCTCGTCCCCGGGATCGCGGCCGATTCCGGCAATGAGGGAGGAGTCGAGCTTCAACCGGTCGAGGGGGAAAAGCCTCAGAGGTGCAAGTCGGGAAGAATCGGTGCCGAAACCGTCCATTGCCACGGTGATCCCCAGGCGCTTGAGTCGGCGCAGAAGGTCGGCCGTTTCCTGTGGCTGCTGCATCATGACGGTTTCCGTCAGTTCCAGCTCGAGGCTGGTCGGATCGAATTCTGCCTGGCGCAGTGAGGCGGAAATCATTTCGACCAGCTCTGGCTGGCGCAGTTGCCGACCCGAGAGCTTGAAGACCACCCGGGTGCTGGGGTGGTGCCCCGTTTGCCAGCTACGGGCCTGCCGGCAGGCGTGCTGCAGGACCCAGGCGCCGACCGGTATAATGGTTCCGGTCTCCTCGAGCAAGGGGAGGAGGGTAGCCGGCTCCACCGCTGCCCCAATAGCCGGCTGCCAGCGCAATAGAACTTCCACTGCCGCCAGCGACAGGTCCGCAAGGTGAAACTGTGGCTGGTAGAAGAGTTCGAACTCCTGGCGCTCCAGGGCGCGCCGCAGATTGTTTTCCAAGGCCAGGCGCTGCGAGGCCTGGACATTGAGGTCGGGGGAGTGGAAACGAAAACCGTTGCCGCCGTCGGCTTTGGCTTTGTACATGGCGGCATCGGCGCCGGTGATCAGCTCCTCGGGGCTTTGGCCGTCCAGGGGGAAAATGGCGATGCCGATGCTGGCTGAAATTGGGATTTCATGCCCCGAGTGACAGATTGGCGGCGCAAAGGCTTCGGTAATCCGACTGGCCAGCATGGCGGCATGGCGCACCTCTGCCAGATGGGGGAGGACCACCACGAACTCGTCGCCGCCGAGGCGGGCGACGGTGTCGCTGCGCCGCAGGCTCCTGGTCAGCCGCTCGGCCGCTGCCTTGAGCACGGCGTCGCCTGCCGCGTGCCCGAGGGTGTCATTGATCATCTTGAAGCGATCGAGATCGAGGAACAAGACGCCGAGCGGCAGGTTTTCGCGCTCGGCCAGGGCGATACCCTGGCCGAGCCGGTCTTCGAGCAGCTGGCGGTTGGGCAAGCCGGTGAGATGATCGTATTGGGCCATCTGCGCCAGCTTCTGCTCGACCCGGCCGCGTTCGATGGCGTAGCGGATCGAGCGCTCCAGCAGCGGGGCGCTGAGTTGGCTTTTGACCAGAAAATCGGCGGCGCCACAGCGCATCGCCTCCAGATCGGTCTGGCGATCCCCTTGCCCGGTGAGAAGAATGAAGGGGCCCTGGTGGCCATCCCGGATCGCCTGCTGCAACAGCTCCAGGCCGTTTTCCCCCCCGAGATGATAGTCGAGCAGGTAGGCATCATGGCTCTGGTGCGCCATCTCCCGCAAGGCGGCTGCACTGTCGGCTACCCAGTCGAGAAGGAACCCCTTTCCCCGGGTTTCCGCCAGCAGGTCACGGGTAATGATATAGTCATCTTCGTCATCATCGACCAGCAGAACCCGCACCGTTTCCATGGTCATCCCCCTTCTGTCGGTCCCGGCAGAGCGACGATCTCCAGCCAGTAGCGCCCCAGGCTTCTCATCACCTCTACCAGCCCCGCGAAAGTGACCGGCTTGGTGATAAAAGAGCTGCTCCCCAGGTCGTACGAGCGCAGGATGTCTTCCTCGGCCCGGGAGGTGGTCAGGATGACCACTGGAATGCTGCGCAGCTCCGGAGTTGTCTTGATCTGCCGCAAAGCCTCGCGCCCATCCATCCGCGGCATATTCAGGTCGAGCAGGATCAGCCCCGGCCGCGGAGCTTCCAGCGGCGGCGCATAGGGGCCCTCGCGCCGCAGAAAGTCGAGCAGCTCCTGCCCATCCTCGACGAAATAGAGGAGATTGGAGATGCGCGCCTCCTGCAACGCTTCCCGGGCCATCAGCCGGTCATCGGGATCATCGTCGGCCATCAGGATCGAAATCGGTTTCCTGACCATCATCGGGTCACCTCATCGGGTTGGAAAAAAGGGAGCAAGACTTCGAACAAGGTTCCCTCTCCCGGGGTGCTGCGTACTTCGATGCTTCCGCCGTGGCGTTGGGCTATTTTCCGGCAGATCGCCAGACCCACCCCTGTCCCTTCGTATTCGCTGCGGCCATGCAGACGGTGGAAGACCGTAAAAATGCGCTCGGCATGCTGCTGATCAAAACCGATGCCGTGGTCGCGGACCCCCAACCGCCAGAAATGGGGCTGTTCCGGCCGTTCCCCCTGGCGTTCCCCGGTGGCGGTGATCTGTACCCTGGGCGCAATCCCTGGGCGGTGAAACTTGAGGGCATTGCCGATCAGGTTCTGCAGCAGTTGCCGCATCTGCAGAGGATCGGCTTCAATGGTCGGCAGTTCCCCGGCCTCGATCTCGGCACCGGACTGGTCGATGCTCACTTCCAGATCGGTGAGCACTTCACGAAGGATCTGATTGAGGTTGGTTGGGGCGAACGGCTGGCTGCGGCTCGAGACCCGCGAATAGCTCAGCAGATCTTCTATCAATCGCTGCATGCGGGCGCCGGCATTGAGCATGCGCGCCAGATAGTCGTGACCCTGCTCGTCCAGATGCTCCCGATAGCGGTTCTGGAGCCGGTCGCCAAAGACGGTAATCTTGCGTAACGGCTCCTGCAGGTCGTGGGAGGCGATATAGGCGAACTCTTCCAGCTCCCGGTTGCTGCGGGCCAGGGCGGCGGCCGACTCTTGTTGCCGGCGCTCACTGGCCGCCCGTTCGAGTTCGGCACCGGCGCGAAGGGCGAAGATCTGCAAAATCGAGAGTTTCCAGGGTTCATGGGCCATCGGGCGGTCGTCCGCCACCGCCAGATTGCCGACCACTTTCCCCGCCGAATCCGGAATCGGCACCCCCAGATAGCTCTGAAGACCAGGGATGCTCATTTTCGGATAAAGCCCGCCGGCATTGTCCGGTATGTAGACCACCATGTTATCGCGGATGACTTTGCCGCAGGGGGTCAGGCTCTGATCGTATCCCATCTCGTCCAGGTAGTCGCTGCCGTTGCGAAAAGCGAGCGCTCGGCAGAAGGTCGGGGTGATGGAGACCGCCAACAGGGCGATGCGCAGTTGCAGCGCCTCGGCCAGGTGGTCGACCAGGGCGCGGAAAAACCCTTCTCCGGTGTGCGCCGCCACCCCTTGAGCGATGAAGCGCAGCGCCTGCTCCATCTGCCGGCGTTCGGTCATATCCTGGGCGACGCAGATCATTCCATCAACCCTGCCGCCAGGGCCGGGAAGCGGCGACCAGGAGAGGATCACGGGAATTGTCCGGCCGCCGGCCCCCAAGAGGGCCCCTTCCACCTGGGAGCGGTCAGGCTCTGTCCGCAGGGCCGCAAACCAGCTGTCGGCCGCTGTCGGCGGCGGTCCAAAGACGGTCGCGGCGGGGGTGCCGGTCAATTCTTCTGACGCCAGGCCGATCAGGGTACAGGCCCGCCGGTTGACAGTGCGCAGCGTATCGTCGGGGGCGATCACCAGCAGGGCATCGTTCATCGAATGCAGCAAGGTGTCGACATAGTCGCGGGAGAAGGTGGTACGGCGCAGATTCTCCACCATCTGGTTGAAGGAGGCGACCAGAATGCCGACTTCGTCTTTGACCCGCAGTTCGGGAACCGGCTTGAGCTCGCCTTGGGAAACTTGCTGGACGGCAGCGGTCAATTGCCGCAGGGGGTTGGTAATGCGGGCGGCCAGCAGGTAGGCGGTTCCTGAACCGACCAGGAGGATGGTCAGGGCGAGCAGCAGGGAAAGATTGCGGATCCGCACCGGGCCGGCCATGGCCGCATCATAGGGGAGAACGACCATGACTGACCAGGCGGTCCTCGGGATGGCGGTCATTTTCACCAGGTCGCGGGGGCCGATCAGGTTTTTCCGTGCTTCCTCGAGGGGAAGGAAAGGAGTTGCCCCCTCTGAGAGCAGACCGCCGATCACCCGTTGCTGTTCATCGATGACCCAGGCAAAGCTGCGGCGACCGACCTCGGCCCATTGCACCGGGTGCAGGATTTCATCGAGAAAGACCGCCCCGATGAGAGCCCCGGCTAAACCGTGGTCGCCGATGCTGCGAGCGAAGTCGACCACCGGTCGCCCGGTGCGAAGACAGAGGCGGGCGGAACCGATAACGACTTCGCCAGAGGTTTGTCTGGCCGCCTGAACACCGAGGCGTTCAGCCAACTCTTCGCCGCTGTCGATGAGCAGACCGTGAACCATTCGCATCCGCACCCGCTCTTCCCGGTCGATGCCGAGGAGAATGGGGAAGTCCTTCTGGAACTTGGCAAAATAGGCGGTGAGCAGAGGAGTGAAACGACCCTGGATGGCCGCTTCCACCCCTTCGGTCATCGCCAGGCGCTCCAGAATGTTCCGATGGTCGGAGAGGAGGTGGTCGATTTCTTCCGTGATGACGGCGGCGAGCAGGGTCAGGTTGCGCTCTTCCTGCAACAGGTAGTCGCGGCGCATCAGATGGTAGGTGAAGCCGGTCACCACCAGGGTGACGGCCAGGACGATGGCCAAATGGGAGAGAAGCGATTTCGTGCGAAGTGAAATGAACATAACCTCTGGCGCTGGTCGAAAAACCGGTTTTTGACGGCCAGGTTACCGAAATTGCCGGTTTTTGGCTGGAAAGTGGGCATCCCCAGGAATTAGAGTCAAGAACATCACTTTTCATGCCAACTGCGCACCTCCGCCGGTTGACAATCACAGGCAAAATTTTCAATGGAGGGCCCAGGCTTGGGGGGCGTCCCCAACTCCCTTCAAAATGACAGCCGCTGCCGCCGGGTAACCCGGTCAGCGGCTGTTTTGCGTTTGAGGGGGACCAGGAAAATGAAATTTCTCTGAAGTTTGTTAGGGTCAAAGGGAATCTGCCCGCCGATTGCCGAGGAGGTGAGGAGATGGTCAAGGGGACCAGCGTCAGCATTGCCGCCTGCCTGACTCTTTTTGCGGTGTTTTTTCTCCCCCTGCCACTTGCTGCCCAGGAGAGCGGTCAGCTCGGGGCCGACCGTGAGATTGCACAGCTGGCGGAAAAGGGGGAGTCGCTTTTCGCTCAGAAATGCACCCCCTGCCACGCCATCGGCGGCGGCGACCGCCCCACGGGACCCGACCTGGCCGGAATCACGGAGCGGCGGGAGCGCCAGTGGATTCGCCGCTTCATCCTCGATCCGCAGGGGATCATCGCCGATGATCCGGCCGCTCGGCAGCTGGCGGAGAAGTACCCGATGGCGATGCCGGACCTGGGGCTCTCGGAGGCGGAAGCCGAGGCCCTGATCGCCTTTCTTGCCATGCCGACGGAGGAGGAGCACCAGGCCGGGGAGGTGACGGCGCCGCCGGCCGCCGCCGGGACGCAGGCGGGCGACCCGCGCCGGGGTGAGGCCCTCTATATCGGGTCGACCCCTTTTTCCCAAGGGGGTGCCCCCTGCCTTGCCTGCCACGGCATTGCCGGCCACGGCCTCGCGGGAGGGGCGAGCTTCGGGCCCGACCTGAGCGCCGCCTACGCCAGTTACGGCGCCGAGGGGATGGTCTCGATGCTGGAAAGCATGCCCTTCCCGAGCATGGAGCCGATCTACCTTGATCACCCCCTGACGGCGGAGGAGAGCCGGGACCTGACTGCCTTCCTGGCCGAGGTTTCCGGCGAGACCCCCCGGGTCGTCGGCCCTCTGGCCCGCGATGCCGGCCTCGGCGCTCTCTTCTTCTTCGCTGTCACCCTCGCCTTCGGCTGGCATCGTCTGCGCGGCGTGCGCCGCCCCCTGGTGGAAAAGATGCGCAACCGGATCGGAGGTGAGCCGCGATGAGCTGGATCAAGGAGATCCTCAACCCCAAGTCCCGGCAGTGGGAGGAGTTCTATCGCAACCGCTACCAGCATGACAAGGTGGTGCGCAGCACCCACGGGGTCAACTGCACCGGCGGCTGCTCCTGGAATGTCCACGTCAAAGAAGGGCTGGTCGCCTGGGAGCTGCAGGCGACCGATTACCCGGCTCTGGAGGAGGGGCTCCCCCTGTACGAGCCCCGGGGGTGCCAGCGGGGGATCGCCTTCTCCTGGTATCTCTACAGCCCCCTGCGCGTGAAATACCCCTATCTGCGCGGGGTCCTCATGGACCTCTGGCGCCAGGCCAAAGCCGAGCACGGCGAACCGGTGGCGGCCTGGGCCGCCATCGTCGACGACC
Organism: Desulfuromonadales bacterium; assembly: GCA_014860175.1. GTDB lineage: Bacteria > Desulfobacterota > Desulfuromonadia > Desulfuromonadales > JACZKF01 > JACZKF01. Next base: position 10,117 of record JACZKF010000041.1, read on the forward strand.
CGGAGAAGCGCAGCAGCTACCAGCAGGCCCGGGGGAAGGGGGGATTCCGGCGCACCAGCTGGGAGGAGGTGCTGGAGCTCGCCGCCGCCGCCACCATTCACACCATCAAAAAGCACGGCCCCGACCGGGTGATCGGTTTTTCGCCGATTCCGGCCATGTCGATGCTCTCCTTCGCTGCCGGTTCCCGCTTCCTGCAGCTGATGGGGGGGGTGAACCTCTCCTTCTATGACTGGTACTGCGACCTCCCCAACGCCTCCCCCGAGGTCTGGGGGGAGCAGACCGACGTGGCCGAGAGCGCCGACTGGTACAACAGCAAGTACATCGCGGTGGTCGGCTCCAACCTGAGCATGACCCGCACCCCGGACGTCCCATTCGTCGCCCAGGCCCGCTACAACGGCACCAAGCTGACCGTCTTCTCCCCCGACTTCTCCATGACCTCCAAGTACGCCGACTGGTGGCTGCCGGTGCGGGCCGGCCAGGACGGCGCCTTCTGGATGGCGGTCAACCATGTCATCCTGAGCGAATTTCACCACCGGGAGCGCACCCCCTATTTTCTCGACTACACCGCCCGTTATACCGACTCCCCCTTCCTGGTCGTCCTCGACGAAAAAGAGGGGGTCTTCACCCCCGGACGGCTCCTCACGGCCTCTCAGCTCGACCGCTATGCCGGGGCGGAGAACGGCGATTTCAAGTTCCTGGTCTGGGATGAGCCGGGGGACGGGCCGCGCATGCCGCTCGGGACCCTCGGCTTCCGCTGGCAGGAGAAGAAGGGGGAGTGGAACCTGCAGATGAAGGATGGCCTCGACGGGACCGAAATCCGCCCCCGCCTCTCTTTTCTCGAGCGCCACGACGAAATCTGTCCCGTCTCCTTCCCCGACTTCGCCGGCGACCGGGCGCTACGCCGGGGAGTGCCGGTCCGCTCGCTGGCGACCGCGGCCGGGACCCTCCGGGTCACCAGCGTCTATGATCTGCTGATGGCCCAGTTCGGCGTCGACCGGGGGCTCGTCGGCGACTACCCGCAGGGGTACGATGATGCCGGCACCCCCTACACCCCGGCCTGGCAGGAGCAGTTCACCGGCATCGACCGCGCCAACGTGATCCAGTTCGCCCGCGAATGGGGGGAGACCGCGGCGACGACGGAAGGCAAATGCTGCATCATCATCGGCTCCGGGGTCAACCAGTGGTACCACGCCGATCTCGCCTATCGGGCCGGGATCGCGGCGCTGATGCTCTGCGGCTGCGTCGGCAAAAACGGCGGCGGGCTCAACCACTATGTCGGGCAGGAGAAGCTGGCCCCCGTCGCCCCCTGGACCGCCCTGTTCGCCGCCATGGACTGGGTCCAGCCGCCGCGGCTGCAGAACTCCCCCGGCTTCCATTATGTGCACAGCGACCAGTGGCGCTACGAGAACGCCGCCGAGGAGGCGCAGGTCAATCGCGTCGCCGAGAAGAACGGCATCACCGAGGGGCACACGATCGACCACCAGGTGCGGGCGGTGCGCCTGGGCTGGCTCCCCTTCTATCCCCAGTTCGACCGCAGCTCCCTGGAGCTGGTGCGTCAGGCCGAGGCGGCAGGGGCGAGAACGGACGCGGAGATCTCCGCCTGGATCGTCGGCCAGCTTCAAGAGAAGAAGCTGCGCTTCGCGGTGGAGGATCCCGACACCCCCGAGAACTGGCCGCGCCTCTGGTACATCTGGCGGGGGAACGCCCTCGCCTCGAGCGCCAAGGGACACGAGTATTTCCTCAAACATTACCTGGGGACCCACCACAACAGCATCGCCCCGGAGACCGCCCGCGAGTCGGTCACCGAGGCGGTCTGGCGGGAGAAGGCGCCGGAGGGGAAACTCGACCTGGTGATCGATCTCAACTTCCGCATGGACACCTCGGCCCTCTACTCGGACATCGTTCTGCCGGCGGCGACCTGGTACGAGAAGGACGACCTCAACACCACCGACCTGCACTCCTTCATCCACCCGCTGCAGGCCGCCGTCCCCCCCTGCTGGGTGTCGCGCAGCGACTGGGAGATCTTCAAGAGCCTGGCCGCCAAGGTGAGCGAGCTCGCCCGCCGGCATCTGCCGGATCCGGTGCGCGACCTGGTCGCCACCCCCCTGATGCACGATACCCCGGCGGAGATGGCGCAGCGGGAGATCCGCGACTGGAGCAAAGGGGAGTGCGAGCCGATCCCAGGCAAGACCATGCCCCGCCTGACGGTGGTCGAGCGCGACTACGCCAACCTCTATAACCGATTCGTCTCCTTCGGCCCGGTCGCCAGAGAGAAGGGGATCGGGGTGCACGGCCTCTCCTGGCCCATCGACGACATGTACGACGAGCTGGCGGCCAACGGCCCGGTGGAGGAATGGGGGGGCGGACACTATCCTTCGGTGGCCGAGGCGGTCGACGCCGCCAATCTGATCCTGCGCCTGGCGCCGGAGACCGACGGCGAGGCGGCCTTCCGGGCCTTTGCCGCCGAGGAGAAGAAGGTTGGGGTCAAACTGACCGACCTGGCCGAGAAGAGTCGCAGCGTCCGCACCAGTTTCGCCGATCTCGACCGCCAGCCGAGGCGGCTGCTGACCAGCCCCTGCTGGAGCGGGATCATCAACGACGGCCGCGCCTATTCCGCCTACTGCCTCAACGTCGAGCGCCTGGTCCCCTGGCGCACCCTCACCGGCCGTCAGCATTTCTATCTCGACCACCAGGGATATATCGCCTTCGGCGAGAATCTCCCTACCTACAAGCCGAAACCGGCGCCGCAGTTTCTCCAGGATCTGGTGGCGAGCCGCCCGGAGGGGAAGACGATCCGCCTCAACTATCTCACCCCGCACGGCAAATGGGGGATTCACACCACCTACAGCGACAACCAGCGGATGCTGGTCCTGTCGCGCGGCTGCCACCCTCTCTGGATCAACGATCTCGACGCCGCCGAGATCGGCCTGGCCGATAACGACTGGGTCGAGGTCTACAACGACCACGGGGTCATGGTCACCCGGGCGGCGGTCAGCGCCCGCATGCCGCGCGGGGTGACGATCATCTATCACGCCCCGGAGCGGACGGTGGGGGTCCCGAAATCGCCGCTGCGCGGGGGAAGGCGGGCCGGCATCCACAACAGCCTGACCCGCGTCCGCCTCAAGCCGAGCCTGATGCTCGGCGGCTACGGCCAGTTCACCTTCGCCGCCAACTACTGGGGGCCCCCGGGGTGCAACCGCGATACGTTTGTCTTGGTGCGCAGGCTGGAGGGGGTGGAATGGTGAGAAAGGGCGAAGTTGGATCGCGTTTCAACTTCTTCAAGCAAGATCGCGGGCGCTGCGCCCCGCACCCCGCGGTACTTTATTTTGCAGACGCCCAAAAGAAAGTACCCAAAGAAAAGGGCTTTTCGCATGCGGCGGGCATGACTGGCGCGGGTATTCTACCTCTGGTCAGGGGCGGTCCGGTTGGACCGGCGGCGCTTCGTGGCACCTCCCCTGGCGCGACGGGGCATGAGCCGTGAAGGGTGTCCGATTTTGCGCCATTCTGCAATCGGGCTGTTGGTAAAACCTTGACTGCCTCCACCCCCGGGGGTGTGGTTTTGCCCTGACACCAACAGCCCGAATGCAGAATGGAACGGCCATGATTTACTGTCCACGGCTGCCGACCGGTTCGCCCTCGGGGAGTGGCCACGGAGACGGGGAGATAGAACGACAACGCCCTCGACTGGGCGTACCCTCCTCGCGACGTCATGCCCGCCGCAGGCGAGGTCCTTTCTTGGTTACTTCTTTGGACCAGCAAAGAAGTAACCCGGCGGCCGGCCGGGACCGGCGAAGTTAAAGGTTTTCCCCTGTTCAGGAGACCGCCCATGGACGTCCGCGCCCAGATCGCCACTGTTTTTCACCTCGACAAGTGCATCGGCTGCCATACCTGCAGCATCGCCTGCAAGAACCTCTGGACCGACCGGCCGGGGACCGAGTACATGTGGTGGAACAATGTGGAGACCAAGCCCGGTACCGGCTATCCGACGCTGTGGGAGGACCAGGAGAAGTACCGGGGGGGATGGGAGATCTCCGGCCACGACCTGCGACTGCGGATCGGCGGCGCCGCCACTATCCTTGGCAAGATCTTTCACAGCAGTCACCTGCCGCTCCTCGATGACTACTATCACCCCTGGACCTACGCCTACCGGGAGCTCTTCGACGCCCCGGCCGGGGACGACCAGCCGGTGGCCCGGCCGATCTCGCAGATCGACGGCCGGCCGATGGAGATCGAGTCCGGTCCCAACTGGGACGACGACCTGGGGGGATCGAACGTCTACGCCGCCAACGATCCGGCGGTCAGGGCGCTCTCCGCCGAGGAACAGCGCCAGCTCTTCGCCCTGGAACGCCTGGTCTTCTTCTATCTGCCGCGGATCTGCAACCACTGCGTGAACCCCGGCTGCCTGGCGGCCTGCCCCTCGGGGGCCATCTACAAGCGGGGGGAGGACGGCATCGTCCTCATCAGCCAGGAGAAGTGCCGGGGGTGGCGCTTTTGCGTCTCGGGGTGCCCCTACAAGAAGAGCTATTACACCTGGTCGACGGGCAAGTCGGAGAAGTGCATCCTCTGCTACCCCCGGCAGGAAAGCGGTCAGGTGCCGGCCTGCTTCCAGGCCTGCGTCGGGCGGATCCGCTTTCTCGGGGTGCTTCTCTACGACTCCGGGCAGATCGAGGCGGCGGCCCGGCGCGGCGATGCCGATCTGGTGGCGGCGCAGCGGGCGATGATCCTCGATCCCCACGATCCGGCCGTCATCGCCGCCGCGGCCAAAAGCGGCGTCCATGAGCAGATCGTGGCGGCGGCCCAGCGCTCGCCGGTCTACCGCCTGGTGAAAGAGTGGGAGCTGGCGCTCCCGCTGCGGCCGGAATTTCGCACCCTGCCGATGCTCTTTTATGTGCCGCCGCTGCTGCCGGTTCTCGCCACCGTTGAGGCAGGCGTCGCCCGGCAGGCGGACGATTTCTTCGCCACCCTGGAGAAGCAGCGGCTGCCGCTGCGCTACATGGCCGCCCTGTTCGCCGGGGGAAATCTGGAGGAGGTGAAGAAGGTCTACCGCAAGCTGCTGGCGATGCGCCTGCTGCGGCGGCAGGGGACGGTGGGGGACCGCCAGGAGGG
>JACZKF010000419.1 GCA_014860175.1 Desulfuromonadales bacterium
GAGGTTGGGGCTCCGGCTTTCTGCGGGTCGGTCTTTTTCCGGTCGGTCACGGTCGCGCCTCAGGAAACGTACGAAAAAAACCTTCCCAGTTATTTTATCATCCCCCCGCCGGGCATGTCGAAGGAGTCGATTATGGCGAACCTGGTCCTTCAGGAAAAGTCGCTGCCGAACCGCAAGGATGGAAAAGATAATGATCAATCGACAATTTAATGTCAAGGGGAACGCCATTTGGCGACCCCTCGCCCCACGACCTCATCTTTTCTTGGCGACTTTGCGTCTTGAGTGAGCGGTAGCGAACGAGCGTGAGGCTTCTTAGACCTTCGGATGGACAACAACCCGAATTTCGGGTTATGTTTTCCGAGGTTGAAATCCACGGCAAGGAAGCAGAGAGCATGAACCTCGAACAGATGAAAACCGTCCTGCGGGAGATCCTGACCAAAACCGACCTGACCCCCTGCGTCGTCGGCCACCGCGGCGTCGGCAAGACCGCCGGTATCGTCCAGGTCTGCCGGGAGATCGGCCGCCGCCATGTCTCTTTGCGCCTGGGGCAGATGGAGGTCGGCGACCTGGTCGGCATCCCCTACCGCCAGGGGGAGGTGATGCACTGGTCGCGCCCTTCCTGGTGGCCGGCCGAGGACGACCCGGAGACGATCGTCCACTGCGACGAGCTCAACCGGGCGCAGCAGGAAGATACCCTGCAGGCGATCTTCCAGTTCGTCGAGCCGCCGGTGGAGGGGGCGCGCCGCGCCCTGCACACCCACACCCTGCACCCGAAGCACAAGGTGGTCGTCTCCATCAACCCCCCCGACGGCAGCTACCAGGTGGCGACCCTCGACCGGGCGCTGATCGACCGGATGGTGATGCTCTACGTCGAGACCGACTACCCCTGATGGGCCCGTTACGCCCGCCGTCAGCAGTTCGACCCCCAGGTGCAGCAGTTCCTCGCCGCCACCCCGCACCTGCTCGCCCGCCAGGGGAGCCCGCTCGACCTCGGAATGGAGCCGACGGAGCGGGGGTGGGAGATGGTCAGCATCCTGCGCCGGCAGTGCCGCTTCCCCCGCGAGCTGGAGATGGAAGTCTACGCCGGGATCGTCGGCCGCGAGGCGGCGGTCGTCTTTCTGCAGTGGTGCGCCGAGCGCCAGGAGCGGCCGGTCACCGCCCGGCAGATCCTTGGCGACTGGCCGCAGGTCGCCGAGCGGGCCGCCGGCCAGCGCGACGACCTGCAGGCGGTGACGGTGAGCGATCTGGTCACCACTCTGGAAGTCGCCCCCGCCCTTACCGCCGCCGAGGAGGAGAATCTGGTCGCCTACATCGGCATCCTCCCCCGCGACCTGCGCTTCGCCCTGGTCAAGTCGCTGGTGCAGATCCCCCCCGTCGCCGCCGTCCTCTGCCAGGACAAATACGACGCCACCATCTTCGAAGCGATCCAGGCGATCAGCAGCGAAGCCGGGTAGGGACTGTGGGGGGACTGCCCTGGGGACTGGCTCCGAAGGTGCCTGTCCCCTTATGCAGGCAAGTGGATACTGATCGATCAGGGTTTCCCCTCTCCCCCGGGGAGAGGGGCAGGGGTGAGGGGATAAGCCGGCAGCGACCCTCACCCGCCCTTCGGGCACCCTCTCCCCAAGGGAGAGGGGAGAGCGGATGCGATGCTTGCGATGAAAGATAATCTGCGCCCCCTGCAGGACGCCCTGGTGCGGCTGCTGCGTGAGCGCCCCTTCTATGGCCACTTCCTGCTCCATTTCCGGCGGCGGGCGACGGCCGACGGTTCCCCCCTGGGGGTGACCATCGAGCACGGCACGCCGACCCTCTGCGTGCAGCCGGCCGCCTTCGCCGCCTGCGCCGCCGACGAGCAGACGGCCCTCCTCGAACATCTGCTCAAGCACGTGCTGCACCTGCATATGCTTCGGCGGCGCGGCCGCCATGCCCACGACTGGGACATCGCCTGCGACCTGGCGATCAATCCGGGGATTGCCGGATTGCCGCCGGCGGCGGTCTATCCCGAGCGGTTCGGCCTGCCGGCGGGGCTGGCGGCCGAAGAGTATTACCGTCTCCTCTCTCCCCCCTTCGACAGCGGCAACCAGCAGGGACAGGGGGTGGGGGATGCCGACCGGGAGAGGGG
>JACZKF010000420.1 GCA_014860175.1 Desulfuromonadales bacterium
CCGCGTTCGGTGATGATGGCGGTGATCAGTCGGGCCGGGGTGACGTCGAAGGCGGGGTTGCGCACGGCGATGCCGGCCGGGGCCAGGCGGCGCTCGCCGCTGTGGGTCACCTCCCGGGCATCGCGCTCCTCGATCGGGATCCCGCTGCCGTCGGGGAGGGTCAGGTCGATGGTGGAGATCGGGGCGGCGACATAGAAGGGGAGGTTGTGCTCGCGGGCCAGCACCGCCACCGTGTAGGTGCCGATCTTGTTGGCGGTGTCGCCGTTGGCGGCGATACGGTCGGCGCCGACGATCACACAGTCGATCTCGCCCCGGCTCATCAGGTAGCCGGCCATGTTGTCGCAGATCAGGGTGACCGGAATCTGGTCTTTCTGCAGCTCCCAGGCGGTCAGGCGCGACCCCTGCAGGAACGGGCGGGTTTCGTCGGCGAAGACCGCTACCTTTTTACCGGCTTCCACCGCCGCTCGGATCACCCCCAAGGCGGTGCCGTAGCCGGCGGTGGCCAACGCTCCGGCGTTACAGTGGGTGAGGATGCGAGCCCCTTCGGGGATCAGCAGTTCGCCGTGCTTGCCCAGGCGGCGGTTGAGCCGCTCGTCCTCGGCGGCGATCTCCTGCGCCTCGGCCAGCAGGCGCAGCTTCAGGTCGGCCCCCGCCAGGTCGGCATTCTTCCGGGCACACTCCTTCATCCGGTCGAGGGCCCAGAAGAGATTGACCGCCGTCGGCCGGGTGGCGGCCAGGACGGCGCAGACCTCCTCGAACTGATGGTAGAAATCGTCGAAATCGGCGGCGATCACCCCCCGGGCGCCAAAGGCGGCGCCAAAGGCGGCCGCCACGCCGATGGCCGGGGCGCCGCGCACCACCATGGTCTTGATCGCCTCGGCCACCTCCCGATAGTCGCTATACTCCAGCCAGAGCTCCTCCACCGGCAGCAGCCGCTGATCGATCATCTTCAGGACGTTATTTTCGAACAGGATCGGTTTTATGGACATCTCAGGACCTTTCAGGGCGTAATGAGTAATAAGTGATAAGTGATTTGTGGGCCAGATCGGCTTACTCATCACCCATCACATATCACACGTCACGCTTTCAGTTTTTTAAGAAGCAGCTCATTCACCGCCGCCGGATTGGCTTTCCCCTTGGAAGCCTTCATCACCTGACCGACGAAGAAGCCGAAGACCTTCTCTTTGCCGGAGCGGTATTCTTCCACCTGGGCCGGGTTGGCGGCGATGATGGCGTCGATGATCGGTTCGATGGCGCCGGTATCGGTGACCTGGCGCAGCCCCTTCGCCTCGATGATGGCGTCGGCCCCCTGGCCGCTTCGCCACATCTCGTCGAAGACCGTTTTGGCGATCTTGCCGGAGATGGTGCCGTCGTCGATCCGCTGGAGCATCCCGGCCAGGCGGGGCGGCGTCACCGGGCAGGCGGCGATGTCGATCGCCTCGGCATTGAGGCCGCGGATCACCTCCCCCATCACCCAGTTGGAGCAGGCCTTGGGCTGCCCGCCGGCGGCGACGCAGGCCTCGAAGTAGTCGGCTATCTGCCGCTCGGCGGCCAGCACTTCGGCATCGTAGAGAGGGAGCCCCAGCTCGGTGATGAAGCGCTCCACTTTTGCCTGCGGCAGTTCGGGGAGAGTTGCCCGCACCTCCTCCACCCACTGCCGGGAGATCACCAGCGGCACCAGGTCGGGGTCGGGAAAGTAGCGGTAATCGTGAGCCTCCTCCTTGCCGCGCATGGAGCGGGTGGTGCCGGCGGTCGGGTCGAACAGGCGGGTCTCCTGGGTCACCTTCCCCCCCTCATCGAGAAGCTCCGCCTGGCGCTCCACCTCGTAGTCGATCGCCTGCTTGACGAAGCGGAAGGAGTTGACGTTCTTGATTTCGCTACGGGTCCCCAACTCCTTTTGCCCCCAGGGGCGCAGCGAGACGTTGGCGTCGCAGCGAAACGACCCCTCCTCCAGATTGCCGTCGCACACGCCGAGGTAGACCACGATCTGGTGCAGCTTCTTCAGGTAGGCCACTGCTTCGTCGGAGGAGCGCAGGTCGGGCTCGGAGACGATCTCCAGCAGCGGCGTGCAGGCCCGGTTGAGATCGACCTGGGAGTAGCGCCCCCCCTCGGCCTCGGTATGCAGCAGCTTGCCGGCGTCCTCCTCCATGTGAATGCGGGTGATGCCGATGGTCTTGCCCCCCGCTTCGGTGACGATCGCCAGCTCGCCCTGTCGGCAGACCGGCAGCTCGTACTGGGAGATCTGATACCCCTTGGGGAGGTCGGGGTAGAAGTAGTTCTTGCGGGCGAAGACCGAGCGCCCGGCGATCTCGCAGCCGGTGGCCAGGCCGGCGATGATGGCCATCTGCACCGCCTGGCGGTTGAGGACCGGCAGCGCCCCCGGCAACCCGAGACAGACCGGGCAGGTCTGGCTGTTGGGGGGGGCGCCGAAGCGGATCGGGCAACCGCAGAAGATCTTGCTGGCGGTCGTCAGCTGGACGTGGACTTCCAGGCCGATGACGATTTCGTATTTGGAGTTCATGGCAAATCCTTTATTGGTCCAATTGGTCGTATAGGTCAAATTGGACCTATTCTATCGGCGCTTTGCGCCGATGCCACTCGGTCGCCTGCTCGTAGGCGTGCGCCGCCTGCAGGATCGTCTCCTCGCCGAAGGGTCGGCCGATGAGCTGCAGGCCGATCGGCAGTCCGGCGGCGGAAAATCCGCCCGGGACAGAGAGGGCGCAGGTGCCGGCCAGGTTGACCGGAATGGTGAAGATGTCGGACAGGTACATCTGCAGCGGGTCGGTGGTCTTCTCCCCGAGGCGAAAGGCCGGCGTCGGCGCCACCGGAGTGAGCAGGACATCGACCTGGGCGAAGGCGTCGAGGAAGTCCTGGCGGATCAGGGTGCGTACTTTCTGCGCCTTGAGGTAGTAGGCGTCGTAGTAGCCGGAGGAGAGGGCGTAGGTGCCGAGCATGATCCGCCGCTTGACCTCGGCGCCGAAACCGGCGGCCCGGCTCTGCCGGTACATGTCGATCAACCCTTCCCCCCGGTCGATTCGCAGCCCATAGCGGACCCCGTCATAGCGCGCCAGGTTGCTGGAGGCTTCGGCGGTGGCGATCAGGTAATAACAGGCGACCGCATAGGCGGTGTGGGGGAGGGAGACCTCGACGATCTCCGCCCCCAACTCCCGGTAGACGGCGACCGCCGCCTCCAGAGCGTCCCGGACCTCGGGGTCGAGTCCGTCGATGAAGTACTCCTGCGGCAGTCCGATGCGCAACCCTTTCACCCCCTGGCGCAGGGCGCCGTCATAGTCGGGGACGGGGGTGTCGACGGAGGTCGAGTCGAGGGGGTCGTGGCCGGCCACCGCCTGCAGCAGCACGGCGCAGTCCTCGACATCGCGGGCCAGCGGCCCCACCTGATCGAGGGAGGAGGCGTAGGCGATCACGCCGTAGCGGGAGACGCGGCCATAGGTCGGCTTCAGCCCCACCACCCCGCAGTGAGAGGCGGGCTGGCGGATCGAGCCGCCGGTGTCGGTGCCGAGAGTGCCGGCGGCCAGGCGCGCGGCGATGGCGGCGGCACTGCCGCCGGAAGAGCCGCCCGGCACCCGCTGCCGGTCCCAGGGGTTTTTCACCGCCCCGAAGGCGCTGTTTTCGTTGGAGCTCCCCATGGCGAACTCGTCCATGTTCAGTTTGCCGAGGAGCACCGCGCCCCCCTTCTTCAACCGGCGTACCGCCGTGCCGTCATAAGGGGGGATGAAGTTCTCCAGAATCCGTGAGGCGCAGGTGGTGCGCACCCCTTCGGTGACAAAGATATCCTTGAGCGCCAGGGGGATGCCGGTCAGCGGGCCGGCCTCGCCGGCCGCCAGTTGGCGGTCGGCCTCCTCGGCGGCGGCCAGGGCCACCTTGTCGGTGACGCTGATGAACGCGTTCACCTGGGGATCGGTGGCCGCGATGCGCTCCAGGTAGGCGCGGGTCGCCTCGACGGCGGAGACGTCCCGACGACGTAGCTGGGCTTGCAACTGGTGAATGGTCAAATCGGTCAGGTTCATCGGCAATCCAGGCTAGGGGCAAGGGGCTCAAGGCAAGAAGGCAGAGAGGGCAGAGAGGGCAGAGAGGGCAGGCCAAAGGGGGCAGTTATCCCCCAGCCTCCAGCCGCCTGCCTCTGGCCTTTTATTCAATGACTTTAGGGACCCGGAAGCAGCCGTCGGTGGCCACGGGGGCGTTTTGCAGAGCCAGTTCCACCGGCAGGGGAGGGCGGGTGCCATCCTCCCGGAAGGCGTTCTCCATCGGTACGGCATGGGCGGTCGGCTCAATGCCGTCGGTGTCGAGGTTTTTGAGCTGTTCGACGTAGCCGAGAATGGCATCCAGCTGCCCGGTCAGGGCTTTGAGCTCGTCCTCGCCCAACGCCAGGCGGGCCAGGCGGGCGACATGTTCCACTTCGTGGCGGGTGATCTTCATCTCCTGCTTCTCCAGGGTCATCGAGGTCCGGTAAAAGGGAAAAATAGCACGAAAACCGGTCGTCCTTCAAGCCTGTTAGCCATCCGGCCGAGGTTGCTTTCTCCCCCGGGACTGCTATAGTTAGGCCGTTAATACAAAAATATGCTACTGTTGCGTTTGGAAATTTTTCCCTCAAGGAGTAGGAAATGAAAAAGCTCACGCACATTCTTGCAGTTTCTCTGGTGGCTGGCTCGCTGGTGGTCACTGGTTGCATGCCGCAGACCCAGACCCAAAAAGGGGCCGTCTATGGCACCGGGCTTGGGGCCGCGGCCGGCGCTGGACTGGGGCAGGCGATCGGTCGCGACACTGAAAGCACCCTGATCGGCGCCGGTATCGGAGCTGCCATCGGCGGTCTGGCCGGTGGGGCCATCGGCCGCTACATGGATAACCAGGAAGCGACGATGCGCCAGCAGCTCGGCAGCGTCGAAGGGGCCAGTATCCAGCGTCAGGCCGACATGCTGGCGGTGACCTTCCGCTCCGACGTGCTCTTTGATACCAACTCCTCCACCCTGAAGGCCGGTTCCTACGATGAAATCGCCCGGGTGGCCACGGTTCTCAAACAGTACCCGGAGACGACTATCCGGATTGCCGGTCATACCGACAGCACCGGTGCGGAATCGTACAACCAGCAGCTCTCCGAGCGGCGCGCCGACTCGGTGAAAAATGCCCTCGCTTCGCAAGGGGTCCAGCAGGGAAGGATGAACGCCGTCGGTTTCGGGGAGAGCCAGCCGATCGCCGACAACAACACCGAGGCGGGCCGGCAGCTCAACCGCCGGGTAATCATCACCATCACCCCGCAGAACCGCTAACGCTGTAACGGCTTCCACCACCGGGCACTTGCGGTGTCCCGGTGGTGGAAGCCTCCTCTTCGGCGCTCTTCTTCCAAAAAAACTTCGATTGCGGCGCTCCCCTTTCATGCGTACAATGCAACACCATGGAAGTTATCGACTTGTCTGGCGCCGTCGCCGTTCCCCCCGCTGCCGCCGAACTGATTCCCGAAGCCTACGCCCGTTCCCTTGATCTGCTCCGGCGCAACAGTACCGCCGACGGCATTCTCGCCTGCAGCCATGGGGAGCGAGCCGCCGGCCGCCACTACAGCAGCATCTTCGGCCGGGATGCGGCGATCTGCGCCCTGGGGATGGCCGCTTCCGGCCAAGCCGATCTGGTGGCCACCGCCGTTGCCGGGCTTCGCACGTTGGCTCGCTACCAGGCCGCGAACGGGCAGATCCCCAAGTATGTCAAGCCGGAGAAGGGGGAAGTCGATTTCTGGTATTCCGGCTGCATCGATGCCACCCTCTGGTGGTTGATTGCCGTCCATCAGATTGACCGCCAACGTGACGGGGAACTTGGCCGGGAGTTGGCCGAGGCGGTGGCGCGGGCGCTGCAGTGGCTACAGTGCCAGGAGCATCCGGTCTGGGGATTGTTGCAGCAAAACGAGGCGAGCGACTGGGCCGACATCATGCCGCGCTCCGGCTTTGTCCTGTACAGCAATGCCCTCTGGTACTGGGTGAAGCGTCTTTATCGACTGCCGGGAGGGAAGCTGACCCGCGACTACGCCAACTACCTGTTCTTCCCCTTCGGCCCGAGCGTCCCCGAGCAGCGTCGGGCACGGCTGCTCGCCCACTACATCCGCAACCGCTGCCGGCCCACCGCTTTTTACCTGAGCTTCGTCAACTTCTCCTTCTGGGGGGAGGAGATCGATATCTTCGGCAACCTGCTGGCAGCTCTCACCGGGGTGGCGGACGGTTCACGCAGCGTGCAGGTCGCCGAAGGGATCAAGTCCCTTGGGGTGGCCCGCCCCTGGCCGGTGCGGGTGGTCGGCCGGCCGATCGATCCGGATGACCCGTTGTGGCGCCTGTATATGCAGCGCCACCGCCAGAATTATCCCTTTCAGTACCACAACGGCGGCTGCTGGCCTTTTGTCGGCGGTTTCTGGGTGCTGCTGCTGGCTCGTCTGGGGTGGAAGGGGCAAGCCAGGGAGGAGCTGGCCAACCTGGCGGCGGCCAACCAGGTCGGCGACTGGCAGTTCAACGAATGGCTGCACGGCCGCAGCGGCGAACCGCTGGGAATGCCGGGGCAGTCGTGGAATGCGGCCATGTACCTGCTGGCGCATGCGGCAGTTTTCGAAAAAAAGCAGGTTTTCTGACCTTCATAGGTCCAATTGGACCTATATGACCTATTGGACCTATTATTATGCTTTGCACCTTCTTTGCCACTGTCGCCCGCGGTCTGGAGCCGCTTCTTGCGGAAGAGCTGCGTGCCTTGGGCGCTACCGCTATCGATCCGGTGCGCGCCGGGGTCGGCTTCCGGGGCGATCTCACCCTCGGCTACCGGGTCTGTCTCTGGTCGCGCACCGCCAGCCGGCTGCTGCTCCCCCTCGGGCGCTTCGCCGCTCCCGACCCCGATGCTCTCTATGAAGGGATTCGGGGCTTTACCTGGGATGAGCATCTGGCGCCGGAAGGGACGCTGGCGGTTGATTTCACCATCGCCCAGTCCCGGATCAATCACAGTCATTTTGGTGCCCTCAAGGTCAAAGATGCCATCGTCGATCAGCTGCGCGACAAGTACGGGGTGCGCCCCAGTGTCGACCGCGACCGCCCCGATCTGCGCATCAATGTCTATCTGTATCGCGACCAGGCACGGGTGAGTCTCGATCTGTCGGGGGAGAGCCTGCACCGACGCGGTTATCGGGAGGCCGGAACTCTGGCCCCCCTGAAGGAAAACCTGGCGGCCGCCCTGCTGCTGCTGACCGGTTGGCCGCAGCTGGCGGCGGCCGGCGCCCCCTTCCTCGATCCGATGTGCGGCTCGGGAACGCTCCCCATCGAAGCCGCCTTGCTGGCCGGCGATGTCGCCCCGGGCTTACACCGCGACTATTTCGGCTTTCAGGCTGGCGCGGCCACGATCCTGCCGCCTGGCAGGCGTTGCTCGCCGAGGCCGCCGAGCGACGGCACGTGGGGCTGCAACGGCTCCCCCCTATCGTCGGCTACGATGCCGATCCGGCGGCGGTGCGCAGCAGCCTGGCCAACCTCGAGCAGGCTGGCCTGCGTGGGGTCGTGCACGTGGAACGGCGGGCTCTGGAGGCGGCGGAGCCGCCGGTTGCCGGCGGCAGTCGCCCCGGGCTGCTGCTGGTCAACCCCCCCTACGGTGAGCGGCTGGGGGAAGAGGCGGCCCTCGCCGGTCTCTATGCCCAGTTGGGGCAAACCTTGCGCAGCCGTTTTGCCGGTTGGCGGGGGGCCGTCTTCACCGGCAGCCCCCAGTTGGGCCTTCGCCTCGGACTGCCGGTCGAGCAAAGCCACACCCTCTACAATGGGGCGATCGAGTGCCGCCTGCTGCAGTTGACGCTGCCGGCGGCCGTCACCGCGGCGGCGCCGCGTTCGGCCGCAGGGGCGGCCTTTGCCAACCGCCTGCAGAAGAATCTGCGCCATCTCGGTCGCTGGGCCCGCCGCGAGGGGATCGAGTGCTTCCGCCTCTATGATGCCGACCTGCCCGACTACTCCCTGGCGGTCGATCTTTACCAGCGCGACGCCAACCGCTGGGTGCATGTGCAGGAGTACGAGGCGCCGGCCACCATCGATCCGCAGCGAGCCGAAGAGCGGCTGCGCGAAGCCATGACCGTCCTGCCGGAGGTTCTGGAAGTCGCCCCGGCCAACGTCTTCCTCAAAGTCCGCCGGCGCCAGCGCGGCAGCGCCCAGTACCAGCGGCAGGGGAGCGACGGCTCTTTTTACGAGATCCGCGAGGGGAAGTGCCGGTTTCTGGTCAACTTCACCGACTATCTGGATACCGGGATCTTTCTCGATCACCGCCCGATGCGGCGGTTGATCTATGAGCAGGCGGCCGGTCGCAATTTCCTCAACCTGTTCGGCTACACCGGCACGGCCACCGTGATGGCGGCGGCCGGCGACGCCGCCTCCACCACCACCGTCGACCTGTCCAAAACCTATCTCGACTGGGCGCGCCGCAATCTGGCCCTCAACGGCTTCGCCGGCTCCGCCCATTCGCTGATCCAGGCCGACTGCCGGCAGTGGCTGGCCCGGGAGGCGACCAGCCACCTCCCCGGCCGTTTCGACCTGATCTTTCTCGATCCGCCGACCTTCTCCACCTCCAAGCGGATGGAAGGCACCTTTGACGTGCAGCGCGACCACGCCAGTCTGATCGCCGACGCCGGCCGCCTGCTCGCCCCCGGCGGCATCCTCCTGTTCTCCACCAATTCACGCAAGTTTCGCCTCGACAGCGCCGCCCTGACCGATTTCGATCTGGAAGAGATCACCCGTGCCACCATCCCCCCCGATTTTGTCCGCAATCCGCGTATCCACCAGGCGTGGCGAATGGTGCGAAAATAAGGCGAGGTGCTGACTCTGCAGTAAACTGGAAAGGTGCACTGGGGAGCGAAGGTGATGATTTGGCGCTCGGCCGGGTTGCTGGCCGGATTTGTGCTGCTGGGGCTGATTTTTCTGCCGCCACCCCTGATCGCGGTCGACCGGCCAGCGGTACGGCTGCACTTTTTCTCCTCGCCCAACTGCCCTCATTGCGTCGAGGGGGAGGCGTTCCTGCAGCAGCTGGGGAAGAGCTATCCCCTCTTGCAGATCACCGTCTACGACGTCTGGAACAGCCGGGAAGATTTCGCCCTCATGGTTCGCCTGGCCGAAGCGCACGGCGTCAAGGGGGTCACCACCCCGGCCATATTCCTTGGCGACCGCGTCTGGTTCGGTTTTGATCAGGCTACGGCCGAGCAGATTGCGGCGGCGGTGCACGACTGCCTGAGCGCCGGCTGCCTCGATCCTCTGCTCCCCGGCGCCGAGACCCGGGCCGCGCCTCCCCCGGAGGTGGCGCCCCTGCAGCTGCCACTGGTCGGTGCCGTCGATCCGCAAACGCTCTCCCTGCCGGTTCTCACTCTCCTCATCGCTCTGCTCGACAGCGTCAACCCCTGCGCTTTCTTCGTCCTGCTGTTTCTGCTCAGCCTGCTGGTGCATGCCCGCTCTCGCCGACGGATGCTCCTGGTTGGCGGCATTTTCGTCCTCTGCTCGGGGCTGCTCTATTTTCTGTTCATGGTCGCCTGGCTCAACCTGTTTCTGCTGGCCGGGGAACTGCCGCTGGTTACCGTTGCGGCAGGCGTGGTGGCTCTCTTGATCGGGAGTCTGAACGTCAAAGACTTTTTCTTTTTCCATCACGGTCCCTCCCTCTCGATCCCCGAGAAGGCCAAGCCTGGGCTGTTCGCCCGCATGCGGGGGTTGATCGATGCCGGCCGCTTCCCCTCCATGGTCGCCGGCGCCGTCGTCCTGGCCCTGTTTGCCAACAGCTACGAGTTGTTGTGCACGGCCGGTTTCCCCATGGTTTACACCCGGATCCTGACCCTGCAGGCGCTGTCGCCTCTTGGCTACTACGGGTATGTCGCCCTTTACAACCTCATCTATGTGCTGCCGCTGCTGGTGATCGTTCTGGTCTTTACCGTCACCCTCGGTTCCCACAAGATGTCGGAAGGGCAGGGGCGGATACTGAAGCTCCTCTCCGGTACCATGATGCTGCTGCTGGGGCTGGCGCTCCTGCTCGCCCCCAACCTGCTGCACTCCCCCCTCACCGCTGCCGTGCTGCTGCTGGCGGCGCTGCTGCTCACCGGCCTCACCGCTCTCCTCGTCCGGCGCCGGCCGGCGGGATAGCCGCGACTGCGGCCACCCATCCGGCCCGATGGGAGCTCGGCTTTTTCCGGCCGAATCTGGGCGAATAAAAAGGGAGAAATCAATGACCGATTGGAACGCCCGCTGGCGGGAAAAAAAAGAGCAATCCTTCGACCCGGACCCCTGGCTGCTGCAGCTGCTCCCCCTGCTGCCGCCGGGAGAGGCGCTCGACATTGCCAGCGGCCGGGGGAGAAATGCGCTCTGGCTGGCCGAACGGGGGTGGCCGGTGGTGGCCGTCGACGCTTCGGCCGAGGCGTTGGCGCAACTCGAGGTGGAGGCCGGCCGGCGCCGGCTGCCGGTGCGGACGTGCCGGATCGATCTGGAGGCCGAGCCCCGCCTCCCGGGGAGCTTCGAGCTGGTGCTGCAGTTCTTCTATCTGCAGCGCTCGCTGCTGCCGGCACTCCTCGCCTCGGTGCGACCCGGCGGGGTGGCGGTGCTGCGCACCTTCAGCAGCGCCGGCCCTTTTCCGGGTGGCCCGGGAAACTCGGCCTTCGTCCTGCGCCCCGGCGAGCTGCTGGAGATCTTCGCCGGCTGGGACATCGTGCGGCACGAAGAG
>JACZKF010000421.1 GCA_014860175.1 Desulfuromonadales bacterium
TCAACTGGTGGTCGACGGGGATTGGGGGAGGGTGATCAGCATCGGCCTGCGCTCGACCGTCATCGAGACCTTCGACGGTTCAGAGTTGATCGTTCCCAACTCCCTGCTGATTTCCGAGAAGGTGACCAACTGGACTTTGACCACTACCAAGGCACGGGTGGTCATGCCGGTGGGGGTGGCCTATGGCAGCGACCTGGAGGTGGTGCTGCGAATCTTGAAAGAGGTCTCCGGGAGCCATCCTCTGGTTCTTGCAGAGCCGGGGCCGTCGCCGATTTTCGTCGGCTTTGGTGACAGCTCCCTCGATTTTGAACTGCGCTGCTGGATCGCCGATGTCGACAAGCGTCTGATCGTGAGGAGCGATCTCGGTCAGCTCATCGATCGGCGCTTCCGGGAGGAGGGGGTTGAAATCCCTTTCCCGCAACGGGATCTGCACCTGCGCTCCGTCGATGGCGAGATCCTTGGCCGGACTCGGTCGGAGTCGATCCCGGAGGTGGCCCGAGCAGCGACTCCGGCTGGGTGACCGCCAGGATAGAGGCCGCGGCAAGAGTTGACGGGAGCGGGATTTGGAGTACATTTAATGAATCAACCAGGAGGTGAATGCCATGGCGGAAAATGATTGTGAAAACCCTGAGGAGCATTGTGATCTGCATGCCTGTCAGTTGCAGCCGACGGCCCTGAGCGCAGAGGTCCAAAAGATTTTCGAGGACCCGCGTTATGTCTGCACCAACTGCAGCCGAAAAACGCACAATCCGGAGAACCTCTGTCGACCAAAACCTCTTTAACCGTAGTCAACAATCAACAATGGCCGGGGAGGCTGTTTCCGCCATGGATTCAGCCTCCTTTGCTCCATACTGACCGGACTCGCCTCACTTGGCCATGGACTCCCCCAAACTCTCCTGGCACGTCTATATCCTCGCCTGTTCGGATAACTCCCTCTATACCGGAATTACGACCGATATCGACCGACGCTTCAGGCAGCATCGGGAAGGACGCGGCGCCAGGTACTTCCGGGGGCGGCAACCTTTGCAGGTGGTGTATCTGGAAAACGACCACAGCCGAGCTTCCGCCTCCAGGCGCGAAGCGCAGATAAAGGCGATGAGTCGCCTCGACAAGGACCTTCTGGTAGCACAGCCGAGGAGTGGATGAAAAAAAAGATGGTGTGGCTGGCGGCGATGCTGGTGGTCACCTGTGCCGCTGGCGTCGGTGCGGCAGAGGCGCCGCTCCAAATCGCCAAGGTTGTAAGAAGCTACCCCCACGACCCGCACGCCAGCACCCAGGGGCTGGTTTTTTTCGGCGACCATCTGCTGGAGAGCACCGGCGGCTACGGGCGCTCCACCCTCCGCCGAGTCGATCCGGCCACCGGCCAGCTCCTGCTGAGCCGCGATCTGCCGCCGGAGCTGTTCGGCGAGGGGCTCGCCGTCCATGGCGGGGTTCTTTACCAGCTGACCTGGCTCTCGGGGACGGTGCTGCGGTACGACCCGGAGACCCTTTCCCCCCTGGAGAGCCTGCAGATCGGCCGGGAGGCCTGGGGGCTGGCCAGCGACGGCGAGCGCCTGGTGATGAGCGACGGCAGCGCCGTGCTGCGGTTCGTCGACCCGGCGAATTTCGACGAGATCGGCCGGATTGTCGTGCGGGATGGGGCAGGGGAGGTGCCGGGGCTGAACGAGCTGGAGTTTGTCCAGGGGCTGCTGTTCGCCAACGTCTATCCCACCTCCGAGGTGGTGATGATCGATCCGGCCACCGGGGCGGTGGTCGGCCGCCTCGATCTCTCGGCGCTGGCGCCGCAGATGGAGGACGCTCTCCACACCAGAGTCGCCAACGGCATCGCCTACGACCCGGCCACCGGCCGCCTGCTGGTGACTGGCAAGCTCTGGCCGGCGATCTTCCAGGTCGAAGTCCCGAAGGATGTCTGGTCGTCAGTGCCGCCCGGCAAAATCTCCAGCGGGCACCGGGAATTTACGCGATGAAGATCTGCCTGATCGAACCGTTCCATACCGGCTCCCATGCCGCCTGGGCCGAAGAGTACGCTCGCTGCAGCCGGCACCAGGTCGAGCTGCTGACCCTGAACGGGCGGCACTGGAAATGGCGGATGCACGGGGGGGCGGTGACTCTGGCACGGAAGTATCTGGCCAGCGGCTGGAATCCCGACCTGCTTCTGGTCAGCGATATGCTCGATCTGACCACTTTCCTCGCCCTGACCCGGAGCAGGTCAGCCAGTCTGCCGACCGCCCTCTATTTCCACGAAAACCAGCTCACCTACCCCTGGTCGCCGACCGATGCCGACCCGGTTCAGCGCCGCGATGCCCACTACGCCTTCATCAACTACACCAGCGCCCTGGCCGCTGACGTCGTGCTGTTCAACTCCCGCTATCATCTCGAGGCCTTTGCCCGGGAGCTGCCGGCTTTTCTCCGTAGCTTTCCCGATCAGAACGAACTCGGGAGCCTGGCGCTGCTGGCGGCAAAAAGTTCTGTCCTGCCGCTGGGGCTCGATCTGCGGCGTCTCGACCAGCACCGGCCGGCGCCGCCAGCCCCCTTGGCGCCGCCGCTGATCCTCTGGAATCACCGCTGGGAGTACGACAAGGGTCCGGAAGAGTTCTTCGCAGCCCTCTATCGCCTGCAGGAGGAAGGTCTTCCCTTCGAAGTGGCGATCCTTGGCGAATCATACCGCCAGATTCCGCCGGTCTTCGCCGAAGGGCAGCAGCGGCTCGGCAAGCGGATCGTCCAGTTCGGGTATGCCAGCGATTTCGCCGACTATGCCCGCTGGCTCTGGCGGGCCGATATCCTGCCGGTCACCTCCCGCCACGACTTCTTCGGTGCCAGCGTCGTGCAGGCGATCTACTGCCACTGCACCCCCTTGCTGCCACGACGGCTCGCCTATCCCGAGCACCTGCCGACGCCGCTGCAGGAGCGTTTCCTCTATGACGGCTTTGACGACCTGCTGGCGCGGTTGCGGCAGCTGCTCAGAGACCCGCGGCCGCAGACGGAGGGGCTGCACGCCCATGTGGCCCGCTACGACTGGGGGGAGCTGGTGGCGCGTTATGACGACCTTTTTGCACAGATCGGCCGTGCCGGACGCACCTTCTCCGGTGGTATAGGATAGAAAGCCAGATCTTTCCGACCTGGGAGACGCGCCCGTTGACAGGTCGGGCATGCCTCTTGCTTTTTAACCGGCAGAACCATCTCTTCTCGACGCCAAGGACTGGATCGTTTTGGGATAGCCGGGCCGCACAAACGTCCGCAGCCCATTTTCAAAACGGAAAATGGCTGTTTTTGTCCCTCGCCCCTGGTGTCTGAATTTTGACAGCAATCGACCAAGGCGTGTCATTTTTCACTACTCACGATGAACAGGGGGGGTTGACATGAAGTTCCGTACCATCATTTTCGACGACGACGAGACCATTCGTCATCTGTTGCAGGTGGCCGCGGAACAGCGCGGCCACGAGGTCCTCACCTTCCCCTCGCCTCAGATCTGTTCTACGGCAGCAGGGGAAATCTGCTCTCGTCAGCGCCCCTGCTGCGACATCATCATCTCCGACCAGGGGATGCCAGAGATGACCGGGTTGGAGTTCTTTGCCCGGCTGCAGCAGAGACGATGCGCTATCAAAAACCGCGCCCTGGTCACCGCCTCCGCCTGGGAAGAGATCAGCACTCTGGCAAAGGGTCTCCCTTTCGACTATTTCCACAAGCCGTTCTTCGTCTCCGAGCTGATGTCATGGCTGGAAAGATCGGAGGCGAATGTCCCGTCCGACAGAGAGCTGCTCGCGCTGGAGGAGTTCTTGTTTCCGGATCGAGAAGCTGCTGAAGACCCTTCCACTCCGTCCCGGCCGCTGATCCTCGCCATCTAGGTCAGCAGCACGATCTTGCCGTAGGCGCCCGGCGCCATGATCGCCTCATGGGCGGCCGGCGCCTCGACCAGCGGCCATTCGCGGCCGACGACCGGATTCAAGGTGCCGCTCTCGAGTCCGGCGACGATGGCGGCATGCATCGCCCGCCTTTCCCCCTCCTGCGCGTTGAAGAGGAGCATGCCGAGGATGTCGGCGTTGCGCCCCATGACGGCACGGGGGTCGATCTGCACCTCTCCCCGGCAGCCGATCACTACCACCCGGCCGTGCATGGCCAGAATCCCCAGATCCCGCTGGAGGTTGACGTTGGCCAGCATCTCCAGCACCACGTCGACCCCATGACCACAGGTCAGTTCATCCAACCGGTCGAGGTAATCGGGGCGGCTGTGGTCGAGGACGTGGTGGGCCCCCTGATTTTCCACCAGCTCTCGCCCCTCGGGGGTCCCGGCGGTGCCGATCACTCGCAGGCCGGCGCTCCTGGCCATCTGCACTGCCGCGATGCCGACACCGCCGCTGGCGCCGTGCACCAGGAGAAACTCGCCCGGCAAGGCACGGGCGCGCAGGAAAAGGGCATACCAGGCCGTCCCGTAGGGGACGCCGAGGGCCGCCCCCTGGGCAAAGGAGATCTCCTCCGGCAGCGGCTGGACCTGCGACTCCTCGCAGAGGGCCTGCTCGGCATAGGTGCCGGACAGGCTCCCTGCCACATAGACCCGCTCGCCTACCCGGCGATGTTTCACCCCTTGGCCGATCGCCTCGACGACCCCGGCGGCGTCGAGGCCGGGGGTGTAAGGGAACGGCTGCTGCAGCGGGTAAGTACCGGCGCGGATATAGGTGTCGACCGGGTTGACCCCGACCGCCCGCACCCGCACCACCACCTCGCCGGCGCCGGGAG